>NZ_JBHXEM010000067.1:0-47366 GCF_042724755.1 Kitasatospora sp. NPDC127067
GTACGAGGTCCAGTCCACCGGCGCGGCGCGGACCACCGCTTGGGCTCGGACCACTGCCGCGGCTCAGACCACCGTCACCGGGTGGGCCACCACCGCACCGAACAGGTAGCCCTCCCGGTTGAACACCGCCCGCTCGGGCTGGGTGTTGCCCCGGCGGTCCGTCGCGCGGGCGCGCAGCTCGTACCGACCGGGCCGCTCGGGGCGCCAGTCGACGCTCCAGCGCGTCCAGCCGTCGGCCCGCGGCTCGTCGCGCAGTTCGGCGCGCCGCCAGGTCCGGCCGCCGTCGGCACTCACCTCGACCCTGCGCACCGCCGCCGCCCCGGACCACGAGCGCCCGTGCAGCCGGTGCTCGCGCCCCGCCGCCAGCCGCGCACCGGCGGCCAGCTCGAAGGCGCTCTTGACCACCTGCTCGGTGAGCGGGTCGCCGCCGCCCGGCGGGTAGTCCGGGCCGAACATCCGGTAGAAGTCGGTGTTCCACGGCGAGTACAGCCGGTGGTCGGCGACCTCCACGCTGCCCACCCACTTGATCGAGGCGATGCCCACCCAGCCGGGCACCACCAGCCGGGCCGGGGCGCCGTGGTCCGGGGTCAGCGGCTCGCCGTTCATCTCGTACGCGAGCAGCACGTCGTCCAGCGCCTTGGCGATCGGCAGCGGGCGGCGCACCGGTCCGTAGTTGGTGCCGCCGGCGACGAAGTCCGGGTCCAGGCCGGTGGGCAGCACGTCCACCGCCGCCCCGGTCAGCCCCGCGGCCCGCAGCACCTCGGCCAGCCGGACGCCACGCCAGCTCGCCGAGCCGACGCCGCCGAGGGTCCACGGGGTACCCGGGACGGGCTGGTTCTGCTGGCCGGGGTAGTAGCTGCGGGCGTTGCCGGCGCACTCGATCAGCGCGCTGATCCGGGTGGACGGCAGCTCCCGCAGGTCGTCCAGGCCGAACTCGACCGGGCGCCCGGCCGTCGGGGCACCGCGCAGGCCGCTGCCGAAGAGCCTGAGGCGCCAGGTGCCGGGGTCGATCAGCGGGGTGCTGGTGTGGTTGCGGACGAAGAACCGCTCCACCGGCACGTGCCGGTGGACGACGGCACGGCCGTCGGCGTCGCGGAAGGCGTCCCAGCGCGTCTCGGCGTTGGTGCCGCGCGGCACGAACCAGTCGGCGGGCAGCGGTTTGACGATCCCGGGCACGGGCCCGGGCACCGCCCCGGGCAGGGGGCCGGGCGCGGGCACCTCCTCGGCGGCCGCCCGGCCCGCGGCGGGCAGCGGGGCTGCCGGGACGGGCGCGACGAGCACCCCGGCGGCGGAGACCATCCGCAGCACCGTCCGGCGGTCCACCCCGTCCTCGCGGACGGGCTGCGCCGGGCCGGCCTGCTCCGGGGCGTCCTGCGTCGGGGTGGCCTGCGTCGGGGTTGCCGCGGTCCCGGCGGCCTGCGTCGGGGCTGCTTCGTCCGGGGTACGGACCTCGTCGTCCATGAACGGCGTTCCTTCCGTGTCGGCGTGGACGGTTCGCCGGTGCGCGCGACCAGAGCCGGGACCCGAAGGCTGTCCCGGGCGGGCTCCCGCTCTCCGGCTTGACCTTCTCACTGGTGTGAACACCTACCGTTCCCGCTGTCGGCGAAACCCCGGCCCGCGAAGGAGCACCCGATGTCAGCCACCCCGCTCACCCGGACCTCCTGGCCGGCCGCCCACGCCGACGTGCGAACTGCGCGACGTGGTACTGGAGTTCCTCAAGGGCTGACCGCCCCCCGGGGAACACCCCGGCGAGCGGCGTCGTTCGCCAGGTCATGCGCATCGGAGAACTCGCCCGCCTGACCGGGGTGTCCACCCGCCTGCTCCGCTACTACGAGGAGCAGGGCCTGCTCAGGCCGGACCGTACGGCCGCCGGCTACCGCGAGTACGGCGAGCAGGACACCGTCCGGGTGTGGCAGATCCGCAGTCTGCTCGCGGCCGGTCTGAGCACCCGGATCATCGCCGAGCTGCTGCCCTGCGCCACCGGTCCCGTCCCGGTCCTGGAGGCCTGCCCGGAGCTGCTGGCCACCCTGCACGACGAGCTCGCCGACCTGGACTCGCGGATCGAGGACCTCTCCCGCAGCCGCCGGGCGCTCTCCCACTACCTCGCCACCGCGCGCGACTCCGGGCACGGGCACGACTACGGCGAGGGGCGGGCGGCCTGACGGGACGTAGGTCCCGACCCGGCGCTCCCCCGGCGCGCCGTCCCGCCACCGGCGGAGTGAACTGGACATAGTGCGACATACAGCTTGATCCCGAGCGTTCCGAGCGTTCCGACAGTCCGAGCGTTCCGGACGCGCCGAGTATGTCGAGAGGTCCATCCGATGAGCAGCCAGCCGCCCCAGCCCGACCCGCCCGCGAAGGAGCCCGACGAACCCGCCGCGACCCTTCCGGTCGACCGGGCGGTGTTCGGCATCGGCGCCGTCCTGGTCCTGGCGGTGGTCGCGTGGGGCGTCTTCGCCGAGGACTCGCTCGGCCGCACCTCCGGCACGGCGCTCGACTGGGTGCTGCACAACTTCGGCTGGCTGTTCGTGGTGGCCGCCGACGTCTTCCTCGTCGTCGCCCTGTTGCTCGCGTTCAGCCGCTTCGGCCGGATCCGGCTCGGCCGCGACGACGACGAGCCCGAGTTCTCCACCGTCGCCTGGATCGCCATGATGTTCAGCGCCGGCATGGGCATCGGCCTGATGTTCTACGGCGTCGGCGAGCCGCTCCAGCTCTTCGCCACCCCGCAGCCCGGCTCCGGCCTGGAGCCGCAGAGCTCGGCCGCCGCCCAGCAGGCCCTGGAGTTCTCGCTCTTCCACTGGACCCTGCACCCGTGGGCGATCTACGCGGTCGGCGGCCTGGCCCTCGCCTACACCACCTTCCGCAAGGGCCGGGGCAACCGGATCTCCGCCGCCTTCGTCCCGCTGATCGGACAGCGCGGCGCGGACGGCTGGGCCGGGCGGACGATCGACCTGCTGGCCGTGTTCGCCACCGTCTTCGGCTCCGCGACCAGCCTCGGCCTCGGCGCGCTCCAGGTCGCCGACGGGCTCGGCTACATCTCGTCCGTCCGCAACACCCAGAACGCCCAGCTGATCATCATCGCCTCGCTGAGCGCCGCGTTCGTGGTCTCCGCGTTCTCCGGGGTGCACAAGGGCGTGAAGTGGCTCTCCACCGCGAACGTCGTGCTCGCCTCGCTGATCATGGTCTTCGTCTTCGTGGTCGGTCCGACCGTGTTCGTGCTGGACGCGATTCCGTCCTCGGTCGGCGGCTACCTCTCCGACCTGCTCGCCATGTCCACCCAGACCGGTGCCTTCACCGACGAGGGCTGGCTCGGCTCCTGGACGATCTTCTACTGGGCCTGGTGGCTCTCCTGGGCGCCCTTCGTCGGCACCTTCATCGCCCGGATCTCGCGCGGCCGCACCGTCCGGCAGTTCCTGCTCGGCGTGCTGCTGGTGCCCAGCGGGGCGACGGTCATCTGGTTCTGCGTGATGGGCGGCACCGCGATCCGGCTGGTCACCACCGGTGCGGCCGACCTGGTCGCGACCATCCCGCAGGGCCCGGAGGCCTCACTGTTCGAGATGCTGCGCTCGCTGCCGCTCGGCTCGGTGACCAGCGTGGTCGCGGTGCTGCTGGTGATGACCTTCTTCATCACCAGCGCCGACTCGGCCTCGCTGGTGCTCGGCTCGCTCTCCAGCCGGGGCTCGCTGCATCCGCGGACCTGGCTGGTGGTGGTCTGGGGCGTGCTGATGGGCGGGGTCGCGGCGGCCCTGCTGCTGGCCGGCGGGCTGACCGCGCTGCAGAACGCGACGATCCTGGTCGCGCTGCCGTTCGTGGTGGTGATGCTGCTGCTGTGCGTCTCGCTGGTGAAGGAGCTCCGCGAGGACCCGGCCGCCGCACCCTCCCGCTTCCGCCCGCCGCACGGCCTGCGGGACGCCGTCCGGGAGGCCGTCGGCGAGTCCGGCACACGCCGCTGACCTGCGCATACGCCCCGGCCGGCGACGGTTGGGGTGTGTGCGGCCAACCGACGCCAAACCCCCGTCGGGACTTCACCCGCGCGTACCGACCGTTCACGCCGCCCTGGAAACCTCCCTGTCATGAACGCCAACCCTCAGGCGCCCCACCAGGAACCGCGCTTCCCCCTGCCCCAACGGCACCGCCGGCTGCTCGCCGCCACCGCCGTCCTCGTCTCCATCGCCCTCGGCACCCTGGGCGTCGGCGCCACCGTGGAAACCGTCGAACACGGCCCCTTGGCCAGCGCCTCCGCCAGCAAGTAGCAACCGCCCCGCCCGGCACCGCGGTCCCGCCCCGGACCCGGTGCTTCTTGCTCTCCCGGTCCGGAACCGCCACGCTCCCCGACCCGGAGCCAGCATGCTCCCCGGCCCGAGCCCGTCGCGTTTCCCGGCCCGGGCCGGGCCCGCCGCCGGAGAGCGGCGCCCCCGCTACGCCCGCTGTTCGGCGCGGGGGCCGGCCGGGGGCGGGACCAGCGGGCCGGGGCGCGAGTGGCGGCCGTTGCCGGGGGTGGGGTGGAGGTCGGGAGCCGGGGCGTAGCGGGCGGCCGGGGGGCGCAGGCGCCAGGCCGGGGGCCGGGTCGGGTGGGGGGTGGGGGCCATCAGGGCGAGGCGGTGGAGCAGGTCGAGGGCGTCGCGCCGCAGGGCGGTGCGGTCGGCGAGGTAGCGGGCGGGCAGCCCGTACTCGTCGGCGATGTCGCCGAGGACGCCGTCTATCAGCGCGTCCGGGATCGGGACGTCTCCGGCCACCGCCTCGCCGGGCAGCGGGCGGACCTCCTCGACGAGGCGCTCGACCAGCAGCAGGGCGGCCTGGGCGACGGTGTCGGCGCCGGGGAGGGCGAGGTCGGTGAGTTCGGCGGCCGGGTCGAGCAGGGCGACGCCCTCGGCCCGCAGCTCGGCCTCCAGCCCGAGGAACTCGGCGAGTGCCGCCGGGCCGCTGAGCCGGTGGTCCTGCAGCCAGGCCCGGTGGTCCTCGGGGAGGTCGGCGGCCAGGACGGCGGGTGTCTCGGCGAGCAGCCGGCGGACGGCGGTGGCGGGCTCGGCGTCGGCGGCGCGGCGGATCAGGTCGGCGGCGTCGTCGGCGAGGGCGGGCGGGCCGGCCGGGACGGCACGGGCGAGTTCGCGGTCCACGGTCAGTACGAAGGAGCCGTCGGCCGGGTCGGACGGCAGCTCGCCGAGCACCTGCCAGCCGGCCAGCGCGGCCAGCGCCATGGCGAGGTCGGCCGGTTCGGCGGTGAGTTCGGGGGCGGCGGCGCCCATCGCATCGAGCAGCCGCCGGTAGTCCAGCTCCTCCGGGGCGTCGACCAACAGGGCCAGCGCGAGGGCGAGTTGGGCGTATCCGGCCGGGGTGAACGGAGCCCCGGTGACGGGGTGTTCGAGGCGGCGGGCGGCGTCGGGGCCGAGGCCGGCCTTGCAGAGCCGGGCGTGCCAGGGGCCGACGACGAGGCGGTAGCCGAGCAGGGTGTCGAACCGCTCGGCCAGCCAGTCCCGGTGACGGCGGATCAGCGGGAAGCCGTCGGCGTGCGGACCGGAGGCGGTGACCAGTGGATGGGCGAGCAACAGCCGGGCGGCGATCCGGCGTTCGGCCGAGGGGAGCTCCTCGCCGGAACGGTCCTGGGCCACGACGGTGGGCGGCGTCACCCGCATGGGCTCGGGCCTGCGGTGCCGGCCCGGCCTGCCCGGCTTGGCACCTGACCGGACGACGGGCAGCGCGGCGTCGTCGCGCCGGGCGCGGCGCAGGCCGCCCTCGGTGCGGTCCTCCCGGAGGCGCGCCGGCGTGGCGGAGTGCGCGGTGGGGCCGTGCCACCAGCTGACGCCGGGATCGGCGGCGGGCTCGGCGGCGGCGCCGAGGTGGCGGGCGGGGTAGAGGCCGAAGGAGGCGGCGCAGAGGTCGTCGGCGGTGCCGGGGGCGGCGGCGGCGAACCAGTGGGCCAGGCGCAGCAGCCCCGGATCGGGCGAGAGCGTCACGTCGGCGGCCGGGGGGTCGGTCACCCGCACGTCGTCAGCACCGCTCGCCGCGCCCGTCCCAGGTCCCCTGTCAGCGGGGCCGGTTCCAGGACCGCCGGCGGAACCGGTGGCGGAGCCGGCAGCGGGACCGCCGTCAGGACCGGCTTCGCGTACGGCGAGGACGGCGTGGGCGGTTCCCCGTCCTGCCCCGCCCGCGCGTCCGTCCGGCCTGCCGGCCACCCGGGTGGCGCCGACCGCGTAGTCCTGCTGATCCATGTCGGGGTCCAGACTAGACGGTGCCCGGGCCACCCGTCGGCAGCAACCGCCCTCCTGAGGAACTCTCCGCAGGAGCCCTCGAAGCGGTCGCCCGCGCTCCGCCTGCCGGCCGCCCCGTCATCCGGCTCCGCCCACCGGGGTTACGCACCGGTAACCCGCCCTTCCGCCGCCGGTCCGGCTCCTCTAGGGTCGGTCCGAAGCAGCGGATCACCGAGAGGCGCACGCATGACTGTCCGTACCACCGACCGCGCCGGCCTCGGGGCACGCCTGCGCTCGGCCACCGGCCTGCTGGGCGGCTTCGCGGCCACCTCGGCGGCGCACCTGGGCGCGATCGTCTCCGGCGCCTCGGTGCTCCAGAACGCCACCAAGCCGGCCCTGATGCCATTGCTGGCGGCCCAGAGCGTGGCGGCGGCCAGGAAGGCCGGGCAGGAGGCGCCGAAGCTGCTGGCGCCGGCCCTGCTGCTGAGCGCGGGCGGGGACGTGCTGCTCCAGCTGAAGAACGATCCCGCGTTCCTCGCGGGCATGGGCTCGTTCGCGGCGGCGCACGTCTGCTACGTGACGATGTTCGTCCAGCGCGGCGCGCTCACCGACCGCCGCCGGGCGCTGATGGTCGCGGCCGCGTACGCGACGGCCTGGGTGACCCTGGTCGGGCAGCTCTGGCCGGATCTCGGGGACCTGCGCGTCCCGGTGGCGGGCTACAGCCTGCTGCTCGCCTCGACGGCCGTCACCTCGGCCGGGCTGGGCTGGCGGACCGGGCTGGGCGGGGCGCTGTTCCTGCTCTCCGACACGTTGATCGCCACCCAGCTGGCGAAGTGGCGGGAGCTGCCGGGCCATCAGTTCTGGATCATGGCGACCTATGTGCTGGCCCAGTACCTGCTGGCCGACGGCACCCTCCGGCACCAGGACCGGCTGCACCGCGAAGGCGTCGAGGGCACCGGGAGCACCGGGGGCACCGGGGCACCTGGGGCAACGGCGGCGCCGAGCCGCTGACCGTCTGACCCGCCGCCGGTCCCGTCGGGGTCCGGCGGCGCGGCGCAGGGGCGCGCGGGCACGCGGCGGCGGGGCCGTCAGGCACCGCGCCTCCGCAGCAGCCAGAAGCCGCCGACACCGCCGGCGACGAGTGCGAGGCCGCCGGCCAGCTCCGCCGGGTTCGCCGCGACCGAGCCGCCGAGGCCGGTCTGCACCGCGCCGTGCGGGGCGACCTGCTGGCTGCCGGCGCCGGACTGCCCGAGCGAACCGGCCCACTCCCCCGCGGCCTCGCCCCATTCGCCGAGGCTCTTGTCGGGGTTCGTCCGGGCGTCCTTGTCGGTGCTCCTGTCCGGGGTGGTGGAGGCCGCGGTGGAGACCGTGACGGTGGTCGCGAAGACGCCGCCGTCCGGGCAGGTGCCGTCGACCTTGCTGTCCCCGGCGTGCTGGCCGGCCAGTCGGGCGGAGCCGCTGTGCTTGCCGTCGGGGCCCAGGGTGAGGGTCGCCGGACCGCCCTCGAAGGCGGCGGAGCGGGCGGTGATGGTCTTGGCGTCGGGCTTGTCCGACTTCTCGCAGGAGACCGTGACCGTCACGGTCTGGCCCGGTGCGGCCTGGGACGGGCTGACCGAGGCCGAGCCGTCCCTGGCGGATGCGAGGGGGGCCGTCAGGCCGGTCAGCGCCGTCGCGCCGATCAGGACGGCGGCGGCCGTACACGTGGGGCGCATGCCGGAACCTCCGGGATTCTCGGGCGCAGCCGGGGACTCCCATGTCCACGTGGTCGAGCGACTGCACCCGGTCATTCACCGACGGTAGGCACCCGCCCCGCGCTCGGCCAGCGCTCACGACCGTTCGGGTTACGGCCCGTGACCCGGCGTGACGCCCGCGGCGCGGCTCAGACGTCGAGGTCCAGGTCCACCACGACCGGCGCGTGGTCCGAGGTTCCCTTGCCCTTGCGGGCCTCGCGGTCCACGTAGCTGTCGGTGACGGCGTCGGCGAAGGGCTTGTTGGCGTAGGTGAGGTCGATCCGCATGCCCCGGTTCTTCGGGAAGGCCAGCTGGCGGTAGTCCCAGTAGGTGTAGGGGCGGTCGTACTTGAGCGGGCGGGGCAGCACGTCCTGGAGGCCGATCTCGCCGAGGGACGTCAGCGCCGCGCGCTCGACCGGGGTGACGTGGGTGAGGCCCTCGAAGGCGGCGGCGTCGAAGACGTCCTCGTCGGTGGGGGCGATGTTGAAGTCCCCGAGGACGGCGAACGGGCGGGAGCCCGCGGCGTCCTCGGTGGCGGCCTTGCGCAGCGCCTCCAGCCACTCCAGCTTGTACTCGTAGTGCGGGTGGCCGACCTCGCGGCCGTTGGGCACGTAGACCGACCAGACCCGGACCGGGCCGCAGGTGGCGGCGACGGCGCGCGGCTCGACCTCGGGCAGCAGGGCGCCGTCGGCGAGGTAGCCGGGCTGGTCGGGCAGGCCGCGCACGACGTCGTCCAGGCCGATCCGGGAGACGATCGCGACGCCGTTCCAGCGGCCGTTGCCGTGCGCGGCCGTCTCGTAGCCGAGCTCGCGGACCGCCTCGTACGGGAAGGCGTCGGCCGCGCACTTGAGCTCCTGGAGGCAGAGCACGTCGGGCTTGGCGCTCTCCAGCCACTCCAGGAGCTTGGGCAGCCGCGCGGTGACGGAGTTGATGTTCCAGGTGGCGATGCGGACGGTCACGGCGGGCGGCCTTCCCGGTGGTTCGGTGCGGACGGGCATGCGGACGGGGTGGGCCGCCCCTCGCGCGGGAGGCCCACCCCGAACATACCGTCCGGCACCGACAGTCCGGCCCGATCAGCGCGCGGGCCGGACCACCGCGGCCGAGCCGCCGCCGCGCCGCACGGGTTCGGCGGCGGCCACCCAGCGGCCGTCCGGCAGCCGTTCCACGCCGGTGGCGGCGCCGATCTCGCCGCCGTTGACGAAGCTCTGTCCGAGGCCCTCCAGCGCTGCCCGCTCGGGCAGCGCCAGGAAGCCGGGCTCGGCCTGGGTCGTGGCGCCGTTGCGCTGGCTGGCGCGCGGCGCGGCGATGGCCTGCTCCAGGCTCAGGCCGCGGTCGAGCCGCCCGAGCAGCACCTGGAGGGTGGTGGTGATGATGGTCGCGCCGCCGGGGCTGCCGGTCGCGAGCACCGGCTCGCCGTCGCGCAGCACGATCGTCGGGGACATCGAGGAGCGCGGCCGCTTGCCCGGGCCCGGCAGGTTGGGGTCGGGGACGCCGGGCGCGAGCGGGGTGAAGTCGAAGTCGGTCAGCTCGTTGTTGAGCAGGAAGCCGCGGCCGGGGACGGTGATGCCGCTGCCACCGGTCTGCTCGATGGTGAGCGTGTAGGAGACGATGTCGCCCCAGCGGTCGGCGACCGTCAGGTGGGTGGTGTTGGGGCCCTCGTACGGCTCGGCGACGGCCTGGCCGGTGTCGGCGCAGGGGGCCGGGTGGCGCGGGTCGCCGGGGGCGAGCGGGCTGGTGAGCGCGTGGTCCGGGCTGATCAGGCAGGCCCGGGAGGCGGCGTAGCGCTCGGAGAGCAGCTGCTTGGTGGGGACGTCGTTGAAGGCCGGGTCGCCGACCCAGCGGTTGCGGTCGGCGAAGGCGATCCGGGAGGCCTCCAGGAAGTGGTGGTAGTACTGGGTGCTGCTGTACGCGGAGACGTCGCCGCCGTCCTCCAGGATGTTGAGCGCCTCGCCGACGGTGGTGCCGCCGGAGCTGGAGGGGGCCATCGCGTAGACGTCGTAGGCGCCGTGGGAGACGTGGGTGGGCGCCTGGTCGCGGACCCGGTAGTCGGCGAGGTCGGTGGTGTCGACCCGGCCGGGGCGGGCGTTGCGGCCGGAGGCCGGGTCGACCGGCGGGTGCTGCACGGTGTTGACGATGTCCCCGGCCAACTCGCCCTGGTAGAAGGCCTTGACGCCGTCCTTGGCGAGCAGCCGGTAGGTGGCGGCGAGGTCGGGGTTGCGCAGCAGGCTGCCGGTCTCGGGGGGTTTGCCGTTCGGCAGGTAGAGCTTGGCGGTGGCCGGGAAGTCCTTGAACCGGGCGTAGTTGTCGGCGGTCTGGTTGCGGAAGGTGTCGTCGACGACGAAGCCGTTGTCGGCGATCCGCTCGGCCGGTTCGAGGTTCTGGGCGAGCGAGCGGGTGCCCCAGTGGCGCAGCGCGGCGTCCCAGGTGGCGGGGGTGCCGGGCACTCCGACGGACAGTCCGCTGGTGACGGCGTCGGCGAAGGCCAGCGGTTTGCCGTCCTCCAGGAACAGGCCGCTGTCGGCGGTGCGGCCGGCCGTCTCGCGGCCGTCGATGGTGTGCACCCGTCCGGTGGCGTGGTCGTAGTAGACGAAGTACCCGCCGCCGCCGACGCCGGAGGAGTACGGCTCGGTGACCCCGAGGGCCGCGGCGGCGGCGACGGCCGCGTCGACCGCGTTGCCGCCCTTGCGCAGCACCTCGATGCCGGCGGCGGTGGCGTCGGCGTCGACGGTGGCCACCGCACCGCCCCAGCCCACCGCCTCCGGTGCCTTCGACGGCGGGGCCGCGGCGCCGGCCGGCCCGACGCCGGACCAGACCAGTGCGGTGGTGAGTAACAGAGACGGCGCGAGGCGGGTCAGAGCTCTCATGCGAGTCCTCCTGAGTCGACGTCAACTCATCAGTTGTTCCACAGGAGGAATGATCCGACAACCGCACCGCCCCGCCCCCGCCTACAGCGCGCTGCGCTCCACCCGCCGCCGCTTGATCGTACGGAAGCGCCGCGCCACCTGCCGGGCCAGGTCGGCCGCGCCGACCAGGCCCGCCTCGTTGCCGAGGGCGGCGTGCACGATGGCGGCCTCCGGACGGAACCCGCGCCCGGTGAGGGTGCGGCGGAAGGTGTCCCGGGCCGGGCCGAGCAGCAGGTCGCCCGCCTCGGAGACCCCGCCGCCGATGACGAAGCGGCCGGGGTCCAGCGCGGCGGCCAGGTTGGCGATGCCGACGCCGAGCCAGGTGCCGACCTCGTAGAGCAGCTCGGTCGCGGTCGGGTCGCCGTCCTGGGCGGCCTCGGTGACCAGCGGGCCGGTGATGCCCTCGACCGTGCCGCCCGCCCGGGCCAGCAGCGGCTGCACCACCGGCGACTCCTCGGCGACCAGCTCGCGCGCGTCGCGCACCAGCGCGTTGCCGGAGGAGTACTGCTCCCAGCAGCCCCG
The DNA here is from genome assembly GCF_042724755.1 of Kitasatospora sp. NPDC127067. Classification (NCBI taxonomy): domain Bacteria; kingdom Bacillati; phylum Actinomycetota; class Actinomycetes; order Kitasatosporales; family Streptomycetaceae; genus Kitasatospora; species Kitasatospora sp. NPDC127067. The sequence continues at coordinate 11,344 of NZ_JBHXEM010000067.1, forward strand.
GTTGCCGCACGGGCAGCGGTGGCCGCCGGGCAGCACCTGCATGTGCCCGAACTCGCCCGCCAGGCCGTACTTGCCGCGGTCCACGTAGCCGTCCCGGACCACCGCGCCGCCGATGCCGGTGCCCAGGGTGAGCATCACCATGTGGTCCTCGCCGCGCCCGGCGCCGAAGCGCCACTCGGCCCAGGCGGCCGCGTTGGCGTCGTTCTCCACGATCACCGGGAAGCGCAGCCGCTCGCTGAGCGCCTCCCGGAGCGGCTCGTTGCGCCAGTTGAGGTGCGGGGCGAACAGCACCTTGGAGCGGTCGGCGTCGACCCAGCCGGCCGCGCCGATGCCGACGGCGTGGACGTCGTGCCGGTCGGCGAGCTGGAGCACCAGCTCGACGATGACGTCCTCGACCACCTTGGGGCTCTTGCTCTTGTGCGGCGTGTCCGTGCGCAGCTTCTCCAGCACCTTGCCCTCGCCGTCCACCACCCCGGCGACCACCTTGGTGCCGCCGATGTCGACGCCGATGGTGGGCAGCCGCAGTATCCCGGCGGGCAGGGCGCGGCGGCGGCGCTCGGCGCGCGGGCCGAGGCCGAGCAGGGTGGGCAGGACGGGTGGCCGGGTGCTGCCTTGGGAGCTGGTCACGGCTGCGGACGCTCCTCGCCTGGGTCGGGGTCACGGGGGTCGGGCTCACGGGGGTCGGAAACGGAGGGCCGGGCCAGCTCGTGCGAGAGCTCGGCGAGGTCGGAGCCCCCGGCCATCTCGGTGGTGAGCTGTTCGAGGCCGATCTCGGCCCGCGGGTGGCTGCCCGCCATCCGGCCCCGCTTGAGCAGGGTGAAGTGGTCGCCGACCAGGTACGCGTGGTGCGGGTTGTGGGTGATCAGCACGACCCCGAGCCCGGCGTCGCGGGCGGCGGTGACGTACTTGAGCACCACTCCGGACTGCTTGACGCCGAGCGCGGCGGTGGGCTCGTCCAGGATCAGCACCCTGGCGCCGAAGTGCACCGCGCGGGCGATGGCCACGCACTGGCGCTGCCCGCCGGAGAGGGTGCCGATCGGCCGGTCGACGTCGTACAGGTCGATGCCCATCCTGGCGAGCGCCTCGCGGGTGGTGGCGCGCATCCCGTCGGCGTCCAGCCGCAGGCCGCCCCAGCGGCGCGTGCCCTGCTCGGAGCCGAGGAAGAAGTTGCGCCAGACCGGCATCAGCGGGACGACCGCGAGGTCCTGGTAGACGGTGGCGATGCCGCGCTCCAGGGCCTGGCGCGGGGAGTCCAGGCGGACCTCCTCGCCGCCGACGGTGAAGGTGCCCTCGTCGTGCTGGTGAAGCCCCGCGATGATCTTGATCAGGGTGGACTTGCCGGCCCCGTTGTCGCCGAGCACGCAGCTGATCTCGCCGGCCCGCAGGGTCAGCGAGACGTCCTGCAGCGCGCGGACGGTGCCGTAGCTCTTGCCGACGCCCTCCAGGGAGAGCAGTTCGGTGCCCGCCGCGGCCGCGCTCGTCATGTCCGTGCTCATCGCGGCCCCCGCTCGGCCCGGCGCTTGACGTAGGCGTTCAGCAGCGCGGCCAGCAGCAGCATCGCACCGAGGAAGAACTTGAACCAGTCCGGGTTCCACTGGGCGTAGATGATCCCCTTGCTGACCATGCCGAAGATCAGCGCGCCGAGCGCGGAGCCGACCACCGAGCCGTAGCCGCCGGTGATCAGGCAGCCGCCGATGACGGCCGCGACGATGTAGATCAGCTCGTTGCCGACGCCCTCGCCGGACTGCACGGTGTCGAAGGAGAACAGCAGGTGCTGGCCGAGCACCCAGGCGCCGAAGCCGACGCCCAGGTAGAGCAGGGTCTTCGTCCGGGCGACCGGCACGCCGACCGCGCGGGCCGCCTCCGCGTCGCCGCCGACCGCGAAGATCCAGTTGCCGAAGCGGGTGCGCAGCAGCACCCAGCTGCCGACCGCGAGCAGGCCGAGCCACCACCAGACGGTGGCCTTGATCGTCAGCCCGCCGACGGTCACCTCGGAGGCGAACAGCCAGCGGCAGGAGGCGAAGCCCTCCATGTCGGAGATCGACTTGGTGGAGACGGTGCCGGAGATCGCCTTGGTGACGCCCAGGTTGGCGCCGGTCAGCATCAGGAAGGTGCCGAGCGTGACGATGAAGCTGGGCAGCCTGGTGCGGCCGAGCATCCACCCGTTGAACCAGCCGACGGCCAGCGTGGTCGCCAGCGAGACCAGCACGCCGACCCAGGTCACCGCGGTGAACTGGTACGAGACCATCGAGGAGGTCAGCGCCGCGGTGGTGACCAGCACACCGGCCGAGAGGTCGAACTCGCCGCCGATCATCAGCAGCGAGACCGGCACCGCCATGATCCCGATGGTGGAGGCCGCGTACAGCACGGTGCCCAGCGAGGAGACCCGCAGGAAGGGTTCGGCGACGACGGCGAAGACCGCGAAGACCGCGACGGCGGCGATCAGCGCGCCCAGCTCGGGGCGGGCGAGGAGCCGCCGCAGGGCCGCCGGGCGGCCGTCGACCAGGCCGTCGTGGGCGAGGAGGTCGGGGCTGCTCACCTGGTCCCCCTCGCGACGTACTCGGCGAGCGCGTCGGCGTTGTCCTTGGTCAGGATCTGCGGACCGGTCTCGACGGGCTTGCCGCCCCCGAGCATGTTCAGGTTGTACTTGTACAGCCAGATCAGGTCGACGCCCGTGTAGCCCTGGAGGTAGGGCTGCTGGTCGACGGCGAAGCCGACACTGCCGGACTTGAGCCCGGACACCACCTGGGTGCCCAGGTCGAAGGTGTCCAGCTCGACGCTGCGGCGGGCGTCCTGGACGGCCTGGAGACCGGTGGCGGCCATCGGGCCGGAGAGGGTGAGCACGGTGTCGATGGCCGGGTCGGCCTGGAGCTTGGCGGAGATCGCGGCGCGGGCGTCGGGCATGTCGACGCCGTTGACGTAGAGCACCTGGAAGGCGCCGCCGGCCTTGGACTGGGCTCCGGAGCAGCGCTGCTCCTGACCGACGTTGCCCTGCTCGTGGATCACGCAGAGCACGTTCTTGCGGCCGCGCGAGGCCAGCTCGGCACCGGCCGCCCGGCCGGCGGTGGACTCGTCCTGGCCGATGTGGGTCAGCGCGCCGAACTTCTGCGAGAACTCCTGGCCGGAGTTGATGGTGATCACGGGGATGCCCGCGGCCTTGGCCTTGCCGAGGACGTCGGCCATGGCGTCGCCCTTGGCGAGGGTGACCAGCAGTCCGTCGACCTTCTGGTCGATGGCGGCCTGGACGAGCTGGACCTGGTTCTGGGTCTGCGCGTCGTTGGAGTACAGGAAGGTGATGTTGTCCTTGGCGGCGGCCTGCTCGGCGCCCTTGCGCACAGTGTCCCAGAAGGCGTCGCCGGCTCCGGCGTGGGTCACCATGGCGACCTTCCAACGCGGGGTGGTGACGGCGCTGCCGCCGGTGGCCGCGGCCTTGGCGCGGGCCTCCTCGGCGCGTCTGCCTCCGGTACTGCTGCAACCGGCCGCGGTGACCGCGAGTGCCAGGACGGCGCACACGGGCCAGAAGCGGCGGGACGGGCGAAAGCGGGTGATGCTCATCCCCATAGTCTCCCTTCCCTGGTCGCGCGGGATCGCACCGCCTCGCCCGGCAGGCCCAACGGCCTGGGAGGTAAGGTGCCCCGGGGGACCTTTCCTGGTAGTTCGCTGAACATCTGGTCCGGACGACGTCTGTCCGGGTGGCAGACTTAGGCGCCGATCCGAACGGGTTCATCGCGAGAACGTGATGTTCCTCTCAGGTTCCGCACAGATTCGGACGGCAACCGATCATCGGTCCATCACCGTCTGATGCCATTGACGTGCGTTCGGGCGAGTGGGGCCCGGGCGGCGTGCGACCCGATACGAGAACTCGATGGAACTGACAGGTACGCCATTCTTCCTCCTCACCGTCATCCTGGTGCCGGTGTCCATCACAGTGGCGCTGCTGTTCTGGGGGAAGGTCGGCGGCCCGCAGCCGGTGCGCTACCTCACCCGGATCGTCATGATCATGTTCTGCCAGGTCACGGCCGTCCTGATGGTGTTCGTGATGGTCAACAACGCCAACCTGATCTACGGCAACTGGGACGACCTGCTCGGCACCGGGAACCACGTTCGCGCGGTGCCCGTCCTGGCGCCGGTCGACCCGGCCGCCACGGCGGGCCAGGGCGGTGAGGCCGCCAAGGAGCCGCCGAAGGTCAAGCAGAGCTTCGGCGGCGTGAACGACCCGCTCGTCCCGAACGACGTGCAGCGGACCGAGCTCAAGGGCCAGGTGTCCGGGGTCGACGGCGAGGTGCTGGTCTGGCTGCCGCCGCAGTACAACGACCCGGCGTTCAAGGACAAGAAGTTCCCCGTGGTCGAGCTGATCCCGGGCTACCCCGGCTCCTCCTCCACCTGGTACGGCACCCTCAAGGTCTCCGAGCAGCTCAAGCCGCTGATGCAGCAGGGCAAGGTCGCCCCGTTCATCCTGGTCTCGCCCCGCACGAAGCTGCTGAACAACCAGGACGCGGGCTGCACCGACATCCCCGGCAAGATCAACGCCGACGCCTGGGTCACCCGCGACGTCCCGCAGATGGTGCTGGACAACTTCCGGGCGGACCCGTCCGCGGACCGCTGGGCGATCGCCGGCTACTCGGCCGGCGCGCACTGCGCCGCCAAGCTGTCGCTGTCCCACCCCAACCGGTACCGGGCCGCCATCGCGATGTCCGGCTACAACGACCCGGCCCAGGAGCCGGACTCCCTGGTCGGCAAGGACGCCAAGCTGCGCGAGGCCAACAACCCGGTCAACATCCTGAAGACCGCCCCGCAGCCGCCGAAGGTCGCCCTGCTGGTCAGCGGTTCCAAGGGCGACGGCTACGAGGACGGCGAGGCGATCCGCGCCGCCGCCAAGGCCCCGACCACCGTCCAGGTCGAGGAGGGCACCGGCCCGCACACCACCGAGCAGTGGAAGAAGATGGTCCCGGCCGCCTTCCAGTGGCTGACCTCGGTCATCCCGGTCCAGTAGGCCGGCAGCAGCCAACCGTACGGGCAGGGCCCGCCGCGACCGAGGTCGCGGCGGGCCCTGCCGCATGTCCGGGCGCGGCGTCAGGCCAGCTCCAGCGCCAGGTAGAAGTCCACCCGGTCCTCCAGCCGGGAGAGGTCACGCCCCGTCAGCTCCTCGATCCGGCCGATCCGGTACCGCAGGGTGTTCACGTGGACGTGCAGCTGCGCGGCGCAACGGGTCCAGGAACCGTCCGAGCGCAGGAAGGCCTCCAGGGTGCGGACCAGGTCCGCCTGGTGCTCGATGTCGTACGCGATCACCTTGTCCAGCAGCCGGCCGCGGAAGGCGCGGCGCACCTCGTCCGGGACGGCGGCCAGCAGCAGCACGTGCGAGGCGAGCTCCTCGGGGCCCGCGACGCAGACCCGGCCGACCCGGGAGGCGGCGATCCGGCGGGCGTGCCGGGCCTCCTCCAGGGCGCCGCGCAGACCGCCGGCCCCGGAGGCGGGGGCGGAGACCCCGAGGGTGATCCGGCCCTCCGAGCCGAGCCCGGCCTCCAGCGGGGCGAGCAGCTCGCGCAGGGCGTCGGCGGGCACCGGGCCCTCCGGGGCGGGCAGCACCACCACGGCGCCGGTGCCCGTCCCGGCGACCAGGGCACGGTCGGTGGCGCCGAGCGCCTCCTCCAGCACCGCCCGTACGGTGCCCTCCGGCAGGCCGGTGCCCTCCGCACTGAGCACCAGCCAGGAGCCTGCCTGCGCCCGGGACTTGGGATCGGGGATCTCGTAGCCGACGGCCATCGCCGAGGAGGCGTACAGGGTGCGGCTGATCTCGGCCGGGTCGGCGTCGCGGCGCAGCAGGGCGAGCACCTCGTCGGCGAGGCGGCGGCGCAGCCGGCGGCCCTCGTCGCGGCGGTGGCGCTCGGCGGCCACCAGCCGGGCCAGGTTCTCGGCGAGCTGCTGGCGCTTGGCGGTCCACTCGGTGACGTCGCCGGCCACCGCGAGCACCCAGTCCACCAGCGGCGCGTCGTGCTCGGCGGAGACCGGGGCGGGCAGCAGCGAGTAGGAGCCGGCCGCCAGCCGGGCCCGGTGCGGGGGGCGGCGGCGCTGGCGCTGGGCGGCGAGGTGGGCGCGGACCAGCTGGTCGCGGTCCTGGGCGGAGAGCCGTTCGGCGGGGCCGGCGATCACCGCGCCGGTCGGGGTGAGCACCCAGCAGTCCAGGTCGAGGTCGCCGCCGAGCAGGTCCAGCACCGCGTCCAGTCCGCCGCCGCCGGCCGCCGAGACCAGCAGGCGGTGCCGGTCGACCAGGGCGGCGAGGTCGGCCGCGCGGTCCGCGGAGACCTGGCGGCCGATGAACTCGGTGACGGTGCCGAAGGCGATGTCGTCGGGGACGGCGAGCAGCGGCATCCGGTGCCGCCGGCAGGCCTCGACCAGGTCCTCGGGCACCGGGCCGACCTCGGCCTCGCCGGCCGCCAGGGCCACCGCGCCGCCGGCCGCCAGGGTGCGGACGAAACGCTCGGAGTCGGCCGGGACGGTGCGCCAGAGCATGCCGGTGAGCACCAGTTCGCCGCCGTGCAGGTAGCGGCCCGGGTCCTGGAGGTCCGTCGTCATCACGCCGCTGACCTGCCGGTCCAGCTCTTCCTCGGCCGCGAGCAGGCGCAGTCGCGGGGCGCCGGGGGCGAGCAGGTCACGGACGCGCATCCGCGGACTCCTTAACGGGGCTTGGGGGGAGGGGTGAAGGGGTAACGATAGGGCCTGACCGAGCGGGCGTGCGCGCGGGTCCGTAGCCCGCGCATCCCGGCCGGACTACGGTCGTAGGTAGCACCCGGCGAACACCCGGGCTGCGAGATTCCCCTCCTTAGAGGAACGTACAGGATGCCGGGCGGGCTCACAGCCGGGGCTTCATGCCATCGGTGACTGCCAGTGGGCCGCGTCACAGCGGTTCACTGGGCGACACGCCGCCGGACACCCGGCGGGCGAAGACTTGAGGAGACACCCGCATGGAGTTCCTTCGGCCCGCCACCTGGGACGAGGCACTCGCGGCGAAGGCCGAGTACCCGACCGCGCTGCCCCTTTCGGGCGGCACGGACGTCATGGTCGAGCTGAACTTCGACGTGCACCGGCCATCCGCGATTCTCGACCTGAACCGCATCACCGAGCTCACCGAATGGTCGAACGACGACGGCGTCGTGCGGCTCGGCGCCGCGGTCCCGTACGCCCGGATCATCGCGGAGCTGTCCGGTCCGCTGCCCGGGCTGGCGCTGGCGGCCCGCACCGTCGGATCCCCCCAGATCCGCAACCGCGGCAGCGTCGGCGGCAACCTCGGCGCGGCCTCCCCGGCCGGCGACGCGCACCCGGCGCTGCTGGCGGCCGGACGGGACGTGTTCGTCGAGGCGGCCTCGGTGCGCGGCACCCGGCTGATCCCGATCGACGACTTCTACGTCGGAGTGAAGCGCAACTGCCTGGAGGCCGACGAGCTGATCCGGGCCGTTCGAATCCCGGTGGCGGACGGGCCGCAGCAGTTCTCGAAGATCGGCACCCGCAACGCCATGGTGATCGCGGTCTGCGCGTTCGGCTTCGCCCTGCACCCGAAGAACGGAACCGTCGGCACCGGCATCGGTTCGGCCGCCCCCACGCCGCGCCGCGCCGTCGAGGCCGAGGAGTACCTCCGGGGCGTGCTCGCCGAGCGCGGCCTGTGGGAGTCCGGGGAACTGCTGGGCACCGAGGTGGTCCAGCGCTTCGGCGAGCTGGTCAAGGCCGCGGCCTCGCCGATCGACGACGTGCGGGGCACCGCCGACTACCGCCGGCACGCGCTCGCCGTGATGGCCCGCCGCACCCTCACCTGGACCTGGAACGACTACGGCAAGCAGATCAGGAGCGCGGCATGAGGGTCACTTTCACCGCCAACGGCAAGCCGGTCGAGGCCGACGACGTGTGGGAGGGCGAGAGCCTGCTGTACGTGCTGCGCGAGCGGGTCGGCCTGCCGGGCTCGAAGAACGCCTGCGAGCAGGGCGAGTGCGGCTCCTGCACGGTCTACCTGGACGGCGTCCCGGTCTGCTCCTGCCTGGTCGCGGCCGGCCAGGTGCAGGACCGCGAGGTGCGCACGGTCGAGGGCCTGGGCGCGGAGGACGGTGAACTGGGCCTGGTCCAGCAGGCGTTCGTCGACGCCGGCGCCGTCCAGTGCGGCTTCTGCACCCCCGGGCTGCTGGTGCAGACCGACGCGCTGCTGGCCGCCGATCCGCAGCCGAGCGACGACGACATCCGCGAGGCGCTGTCCGGCAACCTGTGCCGCTGCACCGGCTACGAGAAGATCATGGACGCGGTGCGGCTGGCCTCGGCCCGCACCTGCGCGGGAGCGGGGGCCTCGGAATGAGCGGGCGGACGGTCCAGCGGACGATCCAGGGACAGAAGAACCTCCAGAACATCAACCAGGCCTCCAAGGACGGCATCGGCGGCTCCCCGCTGCGCCCGGACGGCAACCTGAAGGTCCGGGGCGAGTTCGCCTACTCCTCCGACCTGTGGCACGAGGACATGCTCTGGGGCACGGCGCTGCGCTCGCCGCACCCCCGGGCGAACATCCTCTCGGTGGACATCTCCGAGGCGCTCAAGGTGCCCGGGGTGTACGCGGTGCTGACGCACGAGGACATCCCCGGCTCGAAGTACTACGGCCTGGAGATCCAGGACCAGCCGGCCCTGGCCATCGACCGGATCCGGTACCACGGCGAGGCGATCGCCCTGGTCGCCGCCGACCACCCGGAGACGGCCCGCCGCGCGGTGAAGAGGATCGCCGTCGAGTACGAGGTGCTCACCCCGATCGTCACCGAGGAGCAGTGCCTCGACCCGGAGACCCACGGGTACGTGCACGAGCCGCACGAGTACAAGTCCCATGCGTACGGCAACATCTGCCACGAGCAGCGGCTGGTCTCCGGCCGCGGCGTGACCGACGAGGTGCGGGCGCTGGCGGACGTGATCGTCAGCGGCGACTACGAGGTCGGCATGCAGGACCAGGCCTTCCTCGGCCCGGAGTCCGGCCTCGCCGTGCCCGCCGAGGACGGCGGCATCGACCTCTACGTCGCCACCCAGTGGCTGCACGTCGACCGCCAGCAGATGGCCCCGGTGCTCGACCTCCCGGAGGAGAAGGTCCGGCTCACGCTGGCCGGCGTCGGCGGCGCGTTCGGCGGCCGCGAGGACCTGTCGATGCAGATCCACGCCTGTCTGCTGGCCCAGCACACCGGCAAGCCGGTCAAGATCGTCTACTCGCGGGACGAGTCCTTCTTCGGCCACGTCCACCGCCACCCGGCGCGGATGCACTACGAGCACGGCGCCACCCGGGACGGCAGGCTGGTCTTCGCCGACTGCCGGATCGTGCTGGACGGCGGCGCCTACGCCTCCGCCTCCCCCGCCGTGGTCGGCAACGCGGCCTCGCTCGGGCACGGCCCGTACGTCATCCCCAACGTGCGGATGCACGCCATCGCCCTGTACAGCAACAACCCGTCCTGCGGGGCGATGCGCGGCTTCGGCGCGGTGCAGGCGGCGTTCGGCTACGAGTCGCAGATGGACAAGCTGGCCGTCGAACTGGGCATGGACCCGGTGGAGTTGCGGCAGCTCAACGCCGTCTCGCAGGGCGACTTCATGCCCACCGGGCAGGAGATCGACGCGCCCGCGCCGGTGGCCGAACTGCTCCGGCGGGCCAAGGAGATGCCGCTGCCGCCGCCGCTGGACACCGAGCACCCGGACATCCGCCGGCTGCCCGGCGCCCTGTCCAACACCTCGCACGGCGAGGGGATCGTGCGCGGCGTCGGCTACTCGGTCGGCATCAAGAACGTCGGCTTCTCCGAGGGCTTCGACGACTACTCCACCGCCCGGGTGCGGCTGGAGGTGATCGGCGGCGAGCCGGTCGCCATGGTGCACACCGCGATGGCCGAGGTCGGCCAGGGCGGCGTCACCGTGCACGCCCAGATCGCCCGCACCGAGCTGGGCGTCGAGCAGGTCACCATCCACCCGGCCAACACCGAGGTGGGGTCGGCCGGTTCGACCTCCGCCTCGCGCCAGACGTACATGACGGGCGGCGCGGTGAAGCTGGCCGCCGAGGCGGTGCGCCGGGAACTGTTCGACCGGGGACGCCGGCGCTACGGCTGGACCCACGACGACCTGGTGCTGACCGGCGGCAAGGTGGTCTCGGCCGGGGCCGGCACACTGGTCTCCATCGTCGACCTGCTCGGCGACGACGTCATCGAGCAGACCCGCGAGCACCACCACCGGCCCACCCAGCCCTTCGACAAGGAGACCGGCCAGGGCTTCGGCCACGTCCAGTACACCTTCTGCGCCAACCGCGCGGTGGTGGACGTGGACGTGGAACTGGGCCTGGTCAAGGTGGTCGAGCTCACCGCCGTCCAGGACGTCGGCAAGGCGCTCAACCCGCTCTCCGTGGTCGGCCAGATCCAGGGCGGCTGCACCCAGGCGCTGGGCCTCGCGGTGATGGAGGAGATCATCGTGCGGGACGGCAAGGTGCGCAACGCCTCCTTCACCGACTACCTGATCCCCACCATCCTGGACACCCCGCCGATCCCGGTGGAGATGCTCGAACTGCCCGACCCCAACGCGCCGTACGGGCTGCGCGGGGTCGGCGAGGCGCCGACCGTCTCCGCGACGCCGTCCATCGTGGCCGCCATCCGCAACGCCACCGGGCTGGCGCTCAACCGGATCCCGGTCCGGCCGGAGCACCTGACCACCGAACAGCCCGGCTGAGGCCAGGCCCCGGGGCGGTGACCGTCATCCCCGCCGTCCCGGGGCCCCGGGGGCACCCCCACACCCGCTGCCCTGCCCACGCCGGGGTCCGCAGCGGTGCGCACCAGCACCACCCCCGCCCGCACCGCCCGCACTCCACCCTTCCCGCGAGTGCCCCCCGTGAGTCGATACGTCCCCCTGTGCCGCCTCGTTGACCGGCAGTCAGGTCGGCTCGCCCACCCCAACCCCCTGTGACACTTGGGAGTGGACATGACCAGGATCCCCACGGAACCCGGCACCACCGAAGACAGACCCGCCGACGGCGGACCCGCCGCGGACGGCCCCCACCCGTCGTCCCCGGCACCGCGCCCCACCGGCGCGCTGGACGCCTACTTCAAGATCTCGGCCCGCGGATCGACCCTCGCCAACGAACTGCGCGGTGGACTCACCACCTTCATGGCGATGGCCTACATCATCCTCCTCAACCCGCTCGTCCTGAGCGGCGCGGACGCCACCGGCGTCACGCTGGACCACGCCGCGCTGACCACCGCCACCGCACTGGCCGCCGCCGTCACCACCGTCCTGATGGGCCTGGTCGGCAACGTCCCGCTCGCCCTCGCCGCGGGCCTGTCCGTCTCCGGCGCGGTCTCCGCGCTGGTCGTCCCGCACACCACCTGGGCCCAGGCCATGGGCCTGTGCGTGATCTACGGTCTGCTGATCGTGCTGCTGGTCGTCTCCGGGCTGCGCGAGAGGATCATGAACGGCATCCCGCTGCCGCTCAAGCACGCCATCACCATCGGCATCGGCCTGTTCGTCACCGTGATCGGCCTCTACAAGGCCGGGTTCATGCACACCGGCGGCCCCACCCCGCTCTCGCTCGGCCCCACCGGCGAGCTGGCCGGCTGGCCGGTGCTCGTCTTCTGCGTCACCCTGCTGGCGATCTTCGTGCTGATGGCGCGCGGCGTCCGCGGCGCGATCCTGATCGGCGTCGCCGGCGGCACCGTGCTCGCGATGATCGTCAACCGGGCCGCGCACGTACCGGCCGAGGCCTGGAAGAACTCGGTGCCGGTCTGGCCCGGCAGCCCGGTCTCGGCACCCGACTTCGGCCTGTTCGGCCACGTCGACCTGTTCGGCGCCTTCGGCGGTCACGGCATGGGCGCCATCAGCGCCTCGGTCGCGGTGTTCACCCTGGTGCTGGCCGGCTTCTTCGACGCGATGGCCACCATCATCGGCGTCGGCACCGAGGCCGGACTGGCCGACCGGCAGGGCCGGATGCCCGGGCTGTCCAAGGCGCTGTTCATCGACGGCGCGGGCGGCGCGGTCGGCGGCCTGGCGGGCGCCTCCGGGCAGACCGTCTTCGTCGAGTCCGCCACCGGCGTCGGCGACGGCGCCCGCACCGGACTCGCCTCCACCGTCACCGGCGCCCTGTTCGCGCTGATGCTGTTCTTCTCGCCGATCGCCGGGATCGTCCCGGTCGAGGTGGCCTCGGCCGCCCTGGTCGTGATCGGCTCGATGATGATGAGCCAGGCCCGGCACATCGACTGGTCCGACCGCGAGGTGGCGATCCCGGCCTTCCTCACCTGCGTGCTGATGCCGTTCACGTACAGCATCACCGCGGGCGTCGCGGCCGGCGTCATCTCGTACACCGTCATCAAGGCCGGGCTGGGGCGGTGGCGCGAGCCCGGGCCGCTGATGTGGATCCTCACCGCGGTGTTCGTGGTGTACTTCGCGATCACCCCGGTCAAGTCCTGGCTGGGCGTGCACTAGCCGGCCGCATCCCGCCGCTGCTCGGGCGCCCACCGCCTTGGGCACCACCGCCTTTGGGCACCACCGCCGCCGTCCGGGATCGTTTCCCGTACGGCGGCGTCTCCCGCTACTGTCGAAACCGTGTAAGGAGCCCCCATGCAGGACATCGCCGAGCAGTTGCGGGCCTGGCACGCGGCCGGCCGCTCCTTCGCCGTGGCCACCGTCGTCGGCGTCTCCGGCAGCGCACCGCGCGACCCCGGGGCGGCGCTGGCCGTGGACGCGGACGGCGAGGCGGTCGGCAGCGTCTCCGGCGGATGCGTCGAGGGCGCGGTGTACGAGCTGTGCCAGGCCGCGATCGCGAGCGGCGAGCCGGTGCTGGAACGCTTCGGGTACAGCGACGAGGACGCCTTCGCGGTGGGTCTGACCTGCGGCGGCGCCCTGGACGTGTTCGTCCAGCCGGTGGTGCTGGGGGCCGACGCCGGGCTGGACGCCGGGATCGCCCGCATCGCGGCCGGCACCCCGGTGGCGCTGGTCCGGGTGATCGCCGGGCCGGGCGGCCTGGTCGGGGCCGTGCTGGCGGTCACCGCCGACGACGTCACCGGCGCGCTCTCCCCGACGCCCTCCACGGTCGGCGGGCTGGAGCGGGCGATCGTCGCCCGGGCCCGGGCGATGCTGGAGGCCGGGCGCACCGACCGGCTCGTGCTCGGCCTCGACGGACGCCCCTGCGACGAACACGGGCGGGGCACCGTCACCTGCTTCGTCGAGTCGTACGTACCGGCGCCGCGGATGCTGGTGTTCGGGGCGATCGACTTCGCGGCCGCGGTCGTGCGGATCGGCAAGTTCCTCGGCTACCACGTGACCGTCTGCGACGCCCGGCCGGTCTTCGCCACCGCCCGTCGCTTCCCCGACGCCGACGAGGTGGTGGTCGACTGGCCGCACCGCTACCTCGACTCCCAGCTCGGCCGGATCGACGGACGCACCGTGCTCTGCGTCCTCACCCACGACGCCAAGTTCGACATCCCGCTGCTGGAGCGCGCCCTGCGACTGCCGGTCGGCTACGTCGGCGCGATGGGCTCGCGCCGCACCCACCGGGACCGCGTGGCCAAGCTGCGCGAGACCGGCATCACCGAGGCCGAACTCGCCCGGCTGCGCTCCCCGATCGGCCTCGACCTCGGCTCGCGCACCCCGGAGGAGACGGCCGTCTCGGTCGCCGCCGAGATCGTCGCCCACCGGCGCGGCGGCAGCTGCCTGCCGCTGAGCGCCTCGGACGGGCCGATCCACCACGACCTGTCGCGAACGGGAACGGAGGGTGACGAGGGTCGCGCGGCCGACGGCCCGGCACCCCGCCCCCACGCGGCCTGAACCGGGAGCGGCTCCGGTACCACTCACGTTGCGTGGCCACCGGCACGGCGGGAGGCTGGAGTTGCGGACTCACCCCGAGCCCGGGGAAGGAGCAGGGATCATGCGTGCCCTGCTGGAGGTCGAACTCGACACCGCGACCTCGAACAAGCTCATCACCGATGGAACGATCGGCGAGGGAATCCAGCAGACCCTCGCCCAACTCAAGCCGGAGGCGGCCTACTTCCTCAGCCGCAACGGGCACCGGGCCATGATCTTCGTCGTCGACATCGCGGACGAGGCCTCGATCCCGTCCCTCGCCGAGCCGTTCTGGCTGCAGCTCAACGCCACCGTCGACATCCGCCCCTGCATGAACGCCGACGAACTCATGGAGGGACTCAAGCGGCTCGGCGGCTGAGCGGCAGGGCACGGACGGAGGTCAGTCGCTCAGCGCCAGCTTCACGCCGAAGCCCACCACGACCGCGCCGGTCACCCGGTCCATCAGCCGCCGGGCGGCCGGGCGGCGCAGCCAGCCGCGCAGCACCTGGGCGAAGCCCACCAGGACCGTCGACCAGAGCAGGCCCTCCACGACGTGCACGCAGGTCAGCGCCACACCCGCGGCGAAGTGCGGGGCCCCGGCCGGGATGAACTGCGGCAGCACGGCCACGTAGAAGACCCCGACCTTGGGGTTCAGCAGGTTGGTCAGCGTGCCGCGCCGCCAGCCGTGCGCGAACCCGCCGTCCTCCGGCTCCTCCTCGGCCGCCGCCTCGCCGCCCCGGTTGCGCAGCATCCCGATGCCCATCCACACCAGGTACGCCGCGCCCGCCCAGCGCAGGATCTCGTACCCGACCTGCGAGGCGGTCAGCAGCGCCGTCACCCCGGCCGAGGTCAGCGTCCCCCAGAGCAGCGTCCCGGTCTGGATCCCCAGCACGACCCCCCACGCCTGCCGGCGCCGCCCCAGGGCGGAGGTCCGCAGGATCAGCGCGGTGTCGAGACCGGGGGTGAGGGTGAGCAGCCCCACGACGAGGGCGAAGGACCACAGAGCCGTTGTCATCTCCATGGACCTCGATGCTCTCACAGCCCCGGCCGGCCGCCGCCCGCCGGGGCGGGGGCCACCTGGCCGCCCGATCCGTCAGTCCGCCGACCCCGGAGGCACGACCCACTCGGTGGGCTGGCCGGTGACGGCGGCGATCATGTCGAAGTCACCGTCGTAGTGGAGCACCGTGGCCCCGTGACGCTCGGCGGTGGCCGCGACGACGAGGTCCGGCACCGACAGCGCCCGCCAGTTGCCCGACGAGGTCAGGAGGGCCTGCACCTCGATGGCCCGGTCCCACACCTCGTCGGGCGTGGGCAACCGGTCGAAGCCGCTCAGGCCCTCCCGGATCCGAAGGGCGTCGGCCTTGGAACGGGCGCTGTGCATGATCTCCAGTTCGACAGCGCCGCAGATGGCGACGAGCCCTCTGACGGTCCTCGGCCTGAGGACCGACCTGACGGTCGGCTTGGAGAAGCGAGCGAAAGCCGACTTGTCGATCAGGAAGCGCTCACTCATCCCTTTTCCACCGGTCCGGTGAGGTCAGGCAGTCCGCCCTCGGCGAGCCAGTCCATGAAGGTCTCACGCTTGCGGCGCTTCACGAGATCTTCAAGGGCGGCGTTGACGGTGGCCACCTTGGTCGTCGTACCAAGGATCTCGGCAGCCTCGGCCAGCAGTTGGTCGTTGACGTCTATCACGGTACGGGCCATGGTCGGCCTCCCGAGCGGAGCGGGCCTGCGATATCAATATCGACGACACTTGATATCGCAGGCCCATATGCCCTGATCAGCCGATGTTCACCCGGTCAGGTGATGTTGAGGCGGGCGGCGAGGCGCAGCAGGCCGGGGCTGAGGCGGGAGAGGAAACGGGCGGCCTTGGCCTCCGGGGTGACGGGGACGACGGGCCTGCCGGTGCGGACGGCGGTGAGGATGGCGCTCGCGACCTTCTCCGGGGGGAAGCCGCGGCGGGCGTAGAGCTTCGCGGCGCGGGCCTGCTTGGCGGCCTGCTCGGTGGAGGTGGTCGCGGAGAAGGTGGAGGTGCGGGTGATGTTGGTGTTGACGATGCCCGGGCAGATGGTGGAGACGCCGATGCCGTGGCCGACGAACTCGGCGCGCAGGCAGTCGGAGAGCATGAACACCGCGGCCTTGCTGGTGGCGTAGGCGGTGAGCGCCTTGGACGGCAGGTAGGCGGCGGCCGAGGAGACGTTGACGATGTGGCCGCCCTGGCCGCGGTCGGCCATCAGGGTACCGAAGGCGCGGCACCCGTGGATCACGCCCCAGAGGTTGACGTCCAGGACCCGCTGCCACTCCTTCTCGGTGGTCTGCAGGAACGTCCCGGAGTGGCCGATGCCGGCGTTGTTGACCACGACGTCGGGCACCCCGTGCTCGGCGGCGACGGTCTGCGCGAAGGCGTCCATCGCGGCGCCGTCGGAGACGTCCACCCGGTAGGCGTGCGCCTTCGGGCCGATCAGCGAGGCGAGTTCGGCGGTGCGCTCGGCGGCCGCGAGGTCGAGGTCGCAGACCACCACCCGGGCGCCGTCCTCGGCGAAGGCGAGCGCGGTGGCCCGGCCGATGCCGCTGCCGCCGCCGGTCACCACGACCAGCCGGCCGTCGTCCCCGGCCGGTCGGGCCTGCCCCGCGTCGATGCGGGCGGTGAACTCGCGGACCATCCCGGCCACGACGGCTCCCTTCTCCAGCAGCGCCGACCAGTGGCCGGCGTGCAGCGTCCTGCGGGTCAGTTCGGGCACCCAGCGCTCCAGCCCCTCGGAGAGGTAGGTGCCGACGTACCGGTCCCGGGTGAGGGTGATCAGCTGGACCGGCACCTCGGTCGGCCGATCGCGCGGACTGCCCAGGGTGGGACGGAAGTTGGCCCGGTACAGCTCGATGCCGCGGACCGCGTCGCGGCGCAGGGTGGGCTGCGGGTGGTCGGCGCGCGGGGTGACGTGCTCCAGGTCGCGCAGCACCCGCGGCCAGGCCCGGGCCAGGCCGAGCCGCCAGACGCCGGGGGCGAGGTAGGGCAGGTGGAAGGCGGTGATGTACCAGGAGTGCAGGCCCTGGTGCAGCAGTTGCCCGAGGTGGCGGGGGGTGGGGCGGCGCACCCGGTGGCGCAGCCAGTGGCCCATGTGGTCCAGGCTGGGGCCGGACAGGGTGGTGTACGAGGCGATCCGGCGCCCGGCGCCGGGTTCGGTGACGGCCTCCCAGGACTGGATCGAGCCCCAGTCGTGGGCGACCAGGTGCACCGGGCGGTCCGGGCTGACGGCGTCGGCGACGGCGAACAGGTCCTCGGCGAGGTGCTCCAGGCGGTAGCCGGACCGGTCGGCGGGGGCGGCGGACTCCCCGGCGCCGCGCACGTCGTAGCGGACCACGTGGTGGTCGCGGGCGAGGTCGGCGGCGATGTCGTCCCAGACGGCGTGGGTGTCGGGGTAGCCGTGCACGAGCAGGACGGTGGGGGCGTCCGGGTCGCCCTGCTCGAAGACGGCGAGCGGGAGGCCGCCGGAGCGGACGGTCCGGCGGCGGACCGGGGGCTGCGCCGGACGCTTCGTCGGGCTCGTCATCGGGTGGCCTCCAGGGTGGTCGGGGCGGCGGCGGTCGGGGCGGCCGTGGTCGGCTCGGCGGCGGTCGGGACGGCCGCCTGTTCGGTGACGGCCTGCCCGGTGGCAGTCTGCCCGGTCCCGGCGGTCCAGCGGCGGACGTGCGGCAGGTCGTCGTCGAGCCAGTAGGCGTCGTCCTCGGTGACGACCAGCAGTTCCTCGAACTTGATGCCCACGCCCCGGAAGCCGATGTGCGGCTCCACCGCCCACAGGCCCGGGGTGGGCGCGTGCCGGGACGACCGGCCGTCCGCCCAGAGCGGTGAACGGCCGTGCAGCCGCTCGGAGATCAGCTCGCGGCCGAGGGTCTGGAGGGTGCGCACGCCGAAGCCGAGGACGTTCACCCCGGCCGGGCCGCGCGCGGTGTTGCGGGTGACCTGGTGGCCGATCACCCGGCCCGGGTAGACCTGGTGGCGGTTGTCGTAGCCGTGCGCGGCGATCTGGGCGTCCACCGCCGCGTACACCTCGGCGAGCGGCCTGCGGGCCCGCACCTCGTCGAGGATCAGCTTCCGGTACACCTTCAGGTCGGCGGCCAGGCGGTCCCAGACCCGGTTCTCGCCGACCTTGCCGCCGTAGCCGATGTCGGCGGTGTAGCCGTCCACCACGGGCGCGCAGTCCAGCACGTACGGCATGCCCTCCTCCAGGCGGCGGTTGCCGGCGAAGAACTGCAGCGGGGTGTGGAAGTGCCGGAACGCCGTCCGGTCGCCGAACCAGGCGAAGGGGACGTGGAAGAAGTCCTGCACCCCGGCGGCGACCAGGCGGCGGCGCAGCTCCGCGGTGGCCTGCCGCTCGGTGACGCCGGGCTCGATCCAGGCGGCGACCTGTTCGGCGCAGGCGTAGGCGAGTTGCTGGGTCTCGCGGAAGCGGGCGAGGTCGCGCTCGGTGTAGCGGAAGGCGGGGGTCGCTTTCGCCATGGAGGTGCTCCTTCTCGAGGTCGAGCTAGAGGTCGAGCACGAGGGTCTCGCCCTCGGCGGCCCGGGAGACGCAGGGCAGCAGGGCGCCGGCGGCGCGCTGCTCGGGGGTGAGGCGGCGGTCCCGGTGGTCGGGCGTACCGGCCAGCACCCGGACCTCGCAGGTGCCGCAGAAGCCCTGGTGGCAGGAGTACGGGAGGTCCGGGCGGGCCTCGCGCAGCACGTCGAGGGCGGAGCGGTCGGCGGGGACGTCGAGGTCCGGACCGTCGGTGCCGAGGCGGACGGCGAACGGCTCGCCGTCGGTGACCGGGGCGGCGCCGAAGCGCTCGAAGTGCAGGGAGGCGGCCGGGGAGGCGTCCAGGGCGCGCTGCACGGCGGTGAGCATCGGCGCCGGGCCGCAGCAGTAGACGGCGGCGCCGCGCGGGGCGTGGGCGAGCAGTTCGGCTCCGGTGGGGGCGCCGCCGTGCTCGTCGTCGGTGCGCAGCACCACCCGGCGCGGGTCGAGGGCGCGCAGCTCGTCCGTGTACGGGAGGGTGTCGGCGCTGCGGCCGACGTGCACCAGGCGCCAGTCCAGGCCGTGCCGCTGTGCCTCGCGGGCCATCGGGAGCAGCGGGGTGATGCCGATGCCGCCGGCCAGCAGGAGGACGGCCGGCTCGGCGCAGAAGGCGAAGCCGTTGCGCGGGCGGCGGGCGGTGAGCCGGGTGCCGGGGTGCAGGGCGTCGTGGACCTCGACGGATCCGCCGCCGCCCTCGGGCAGCCGCCGGACGGCGATGCGGTAGTTGGTGCGGTCGGCCGGGTCGCCGCTGAGGGAGTAGTGGCGTTCGCGGCCGGAGGGCAGGACGAGGCGCAGGTGGGCGCCGGGCTGCCAGCCGGGCAGCGGGCCGCCGGAGGGGTCGGCGAGGAGCAGTTCCACGACGTCGACGGCCGGTCGGCGGCGCTCGGTGACGACCAGTTGGAGCGGCGGGGTGGGGCGGCTGAGCGGCCGGCGGGGGTTGCGGCGCAGCAGCGGGCCGCCGAGGGCCGGGGAGTAGCGGTCGCCGAAGGCGGTGAGCCGGCGCATGAAGCCGTCGGGGCGGGGGCGGCCGTAGAGGTCGGGGGGCGGGGTGAGCTGGTCCATCCGGCGGGGTCCTCGGGGTGGGTGGGAGAGGGACCGGGCTCAGCGCCCGGCGGCCGCGCGGGCGGCCGGGGAGGTGGCGAGGTAGCCCAGGGCCTGGCTGGACGAGCCCTCCTGGGTGGGGTGGTAGCCCGGTCGCAGGTAGCGCAGTCCGGAGCGGATCGACTTGACCGGGTCCGGCAGCAGGCCGCGCCTGGCGATCCGGCCCGCCTCCCGCCAGGTGGGCTTGAGCCGGCCTTCGAGGGAGGGGTCGGCGGCGAGCAGGAAGCGGGCGCCGCGCACCCAGAGGTGGACGAGCAGCGGACCGGAGACCGCCATTCCGCGCACCCGGCGCAGGTAGCCCGGGTCCAGGTGGACCATCAGGTCGTAGGCGACGCTGCGGTGCTCGACCTCCTCCGCGCCGTGCCAGCGCAGCAGGTCGAGCATCGTCGGGTCGGCCTTGGCCCGGTCCAGGCCCGGGGAGTTGAGCGCCCAGTTGCCGAGGAAGGCGGTGAAGTGCTCGATCGCCGCGATGAAGGCGACCCGCTCGATGACGTTCTCCCGCCGCCGGTCCGGCGTCAGGCCCGGCTTGTCGCCGAGGACGCGCTGGAACAGCCAGGAGATCTGCCGGACGTACGGCCGCGGGTCGAGCCCCTGGCCGAGCAGGTGGTCCAGGACCTCCTGGTGCGCCTCGGCGTGGATGGCCTCCTGTCCGATGAACCCGAGGACCTCCTCGCGCAGTTGCTCGTCCCGGATGAGCGGCAGCGCCTCCTTGAACACCTTGACGAACCACCGCTCCCCTTCGGGCAGCAGCAGGTGCAGCACGTTGATGACGTGGGTGGCCATCGGCTCGTCCGGGATCCAGTGCAGCGGCAGCTGGGCCCAGTCGAAGCGGACGTCCCGGGGTTCCAGCACGAGGCTGTCGTGCACGCGCGCGGCGGGGACGGCGAGGGCGGGGACGGGGGTGGAACGGGGCATGGCAGGCCCTCCTGACCTGGGGGCGGCGGCTCGGCTCCAGGGAAACGTACTCGCGGGTAGCCGTCAGGACAAGGGGTTCGGCGACCCTTATCGACATCGAGTCTAATAAGTGACGCGCACCGGCGGCCACCACGGGAAACGCGGGAGGCCCCACCGGTCTCCCGGCAGGGCCTCCTCGAACTCGTGCGCGCGACCGCCGGCTTGACGTCAGACCGCCATCGCCAGCATCAGCGGCGCCGCCCGGGCCGCCAGCAGCTCGGCGGCCGCCTTCAGCTTGTGGACGCTGTCCGCCGGCATCGAGGTGGCCAGGCAGCCGACCGTACTGCCCGCCGTGATCGGCACCGCCGCGCACACCGTGCCCAGCGCGTACTCCTGGATGTCCAGCACCGGCACCGTGGCCGGCTGCCGCTCCAACCGGTGCATCAGCTGGTCGGCGTCGGTGACGGTGCGGGAGGTGAGCCGGGCGACCGGGTGCCGGGAGAGGTGGTCCCGCCGGGCGTCCGCGTCCAGCTGACCGAGCAGGCACTTGCCGATCGCGCTGGCGTGCGCGGTGGCCCGGAAGTCCACCCACTCCTGCACGGCCGGCGCGTAGTCGGCGGCCGAGACCGCCTCCACCGACAACTCGCCGTCGTGGTACCGGCTGAAGTACACGGCGGCGCCCAGCTCGTCCCGGAGTTCGGCGAGCTTGCGGTTGAGCCGGGCCTTCACCAGCTGCTCCCGGTTGTGCTGGCCGAGCAGGGCGAAGGTGCCGCCCAGCAGCCAACCGCCGTCCTGGCACTGGAGATAGCCCTCGACCTCCAGGATCTCGGCGAGCCGGCGCACGGTGGGCAGCCCGAGCGAGGTCTCCCGGGCGAGGGCCACCAGGGTGGCACCGTCGGGGTGGCGATCCACCGCCTCCAGCAGTCTGAGGGCGTGCTGGAGGGAGGTGAACGAGCCCGTCGGGCCCTGGTCCAAAGCGGCGTGACGACCCGGGGCTGGTGTCGACATGTCGTCCCCTTCCGATGTCCCCCCACGGAGCGACCGCGGGCACCCACCAGCCTATCGACCCGGCGGCTCCGACGGCTGCCGTCCGTGCATATCCGTGGACAATCCGTGGCGCCCAACCGCCCGACCTGGGACGACGCGACGGACCCCTCCCCCACTGCCCAGGGGGGAGGGGCCCGCCCGCGGGGCCGCCGGATGCGGGCCCGGCGGCCGTGGGGACGGTGGTGCGGATGGTGGGCCGACCCGCCGCCGGCGCTCAGCCCTCGTCGCCCGCCCGCAGGGTGGTGACGGCGGCGGCCAGCCGGGCGCCGAACTCCTCGTCCGCGGCGTGGAAGTGGGCGAGGTTGCGCTCCACGACGTCGTCCCGCGAGACCTGTGCCAGGGAGCCCGCGAGGTTGTCGATCAGACGGGACCTCTCGCCGGCCGACATCAGCCGGTACAGCTCGCCGGCCTGGAAGAAGTCGTCGTCCTTGGTGTGCACAGGGGTGGTGTACGTGCCGGTGTGGCCCGCCACCTCGACCGGCGCGGACAGCGCTTCGCCGGTCTGGGCCGGTCCGCCGTACGAGTTGGGCTCGTAGTTCCTGCCGCGGCCGGCACCGTTGACCGCCATCAGGCCGTCCCGGCCGTAGTTGGCGGCCTCGGTGGCGCGCGGGGCGTTCACCGGCAGTTGGGTGTGGTTGACGCCGAGGCGGTAGCGCTGGGCGTCCGCGTAGGCGAACAGGCGGCCCTGGAGCATCTTGTCCGGGGACGGGCCGATGCCGGGCACGAAGTTGTTCGGCGAGAACGCGGCCTGCTCGACCTCGGCGAAGACGTTCTCCGGGTTCCTGTTGAGGACCAGGCGGCCGACCTTGACCAGTGGGTAGTCGGCGTGCGGCCAGACCTTGGTGAGGTCGAAGGGGTTGAAGCGGTAGTCCGCGGCGTCGGCGACCGGCATCAGCTGGACGTGGAGGGTCCAGGACGGGAACACCCCGCGCTCGATGGCCTGGTGGAGGTCGCGCTGGTGCGAGTCGGCGTCGCCGCCGACGACCTCGGCGGCCTGGCCGCCGTCCAGGCAGCGGATGCCCTGGTTGGTCTTGAAGTGGTACTTCACCCAGTAGGCGTCGCCGTCGGCGTTGACCCACTGGTAGGTGTGGGAGCCGTAGCCGTTCATGTGGCGGTACGAGGCCGGGATGCCGCGGTCGCCGAACAGCCAGGTGATCTGGTGGGTCGAGGCCGGCGAGTGGGCCCAGAAGTCCCAGACGTTGTCCGCCTCCTGCACACCGGTGTACGGGTCGCGCTTCTGCGAGTGGATGAAGTCCGGGAACTTGACCGGGTCCTTGATGAAGAACACCGGCGTGTTGTTGCCGACGAGGTCGTAATTGCCGTCCTCGGTGTAGAACTTCACCGCGAAGCCGCGCGGGTCGCGCACCGCGTCGCCGGAGCCCAGGTTGCCGGCCACGGTGGAGAAGCGCAGGAAGACCTCGGTGCGCCTGCCGACCTCGGAGAGGAAGCCCGCCCGGGTGTACCGCGCGACCTCGTCGGTGACCTCGAAGTAGCCGTACGCGCCGGAACCTCGGGCGTGCACGACGCGCTCCGGGATCCGCTCGCGGTTGAACCGGGCCAGCTTCTCCAGCAGTTGCTGGTCCTGGATCAGCAGCGGGCCGTACGCGCCGGCCGAGGCCGAGTTCTGGTTGTCGGCGACCGGAGCACCGGACTCCGTGGTCAGGATCTTGGGCATGGAGGGTCCTTCGGGTGTCGATAAGGGCGGTGCGCGGAGAGATGGATGACGCATCGTCAGATTCCCGCCCGGACGGGTTCCACGGGCTCCGGGCGAGGGATCCGACGGATCGTCAGCCGCCGAACAGGATCCGGACGACGGTCGCGGCCGTCACCGGGTCGGCCGCGGGACGGGCGGCGGTCAGCGCGGCGGCCTCCTGCGCGGCGGCACCGGCCCCGGTGAGGGCCGCGACGGCCTCGGCGGCCGGGAGGGCGTTGAACCAGCGCAGCGCGAGGGCCGCGCGGCCGGCTCCGGTGAGGCGGCCGGTGAGCCGGAGGCGGGCCAGGCCGCCGTCCGGGTGGACGTTGATGCGCACGTGGGTCACCGGGCGGCCGGCGTCGAGCCGGAAGCGGTGCCGGGTGTCGGGCTGGAGCCTTGTGCGGGGCAGGAGTTCGAACCAGTCGCCGTCGGCCGGGTCCGCCCCGGTCGAGGCGTCGAAGCCGATCAGGTCGGCCCAGCCGGGGGCATTGGCGACGAAGCAGGAGGTGTCCACTTCGGCGGCCAGGACCTCACCGCCCCCGGCCAGGGCGATCTGCACCCAGTCGTTGGCCTTGTCGCGCCGACGCCGGGTCTCCCAGCCGTCGCCCATGACGGAGGCACGGCCGGGAGCGTTCAGGTTGTGCGGGGAGGAGAAGTAGCGGTCGGACGCCGCCTCGGCCACGCCGCCGTACTCCTGGGCGGCCAGGTCGAAGGTGAGGCCGTCCAGTTCGCGCGGGTCGGGCAGCACCTCGCCGTGCACCCGCAGCCGGGCGACGCCGCCGTCCGGGAAGATGTTCAGCCGCACATGGGTGCAGCGGGTGCCGTCCGCGACGGCGAACTCGTGGGCGGTGTCGCCGCTCAGCGCGGTGCGCGGCACGATCGTGGTCCACTCGGCGCCCCGGAGTTCCTCGGGCGAGGGGTGGCCGGGGACGGACGCGGCCTCGACCGAGGCGGACTCCGGGTAGTTGCCGGTGAAGTGGGCGGTGTCCACGATCACGCCGTGGACCACCCCGGCGACGCCGAGCCGCACGATCGTCCAGTCGTGGTCCTCGTCGGTGGGGTGCGGCTGCTCGGCGGAGACCCCGCGACGGCGCTTGGACTCCCAGCCGTCCATGATCTGGCCCTTGTGGCCGAAGGTGTGCGGGCGGAACTCGGCCGGCTTGGCGACCAGCAGGTTCTCGGCGTCCGCGAAGGTGTCCTCGTTGGTGGCGACGACGCCCGCGCCGAGCAGTCGGGAGGCCAGGTTGACCAGCTCGGCGAAGGGAGCACTCGGGGTGTCGGCAGTGGTCACTGACTCTCCTTTAGGCGCGTACGGGCGGGGTGGTGGTGGGACGGGATCGGGGCCGGGCGAGCTGCCGGCCGAAGGGGCGGGCCGCGGGGTCCACCTCGCGGCCGCGCAGCCAGGTGGTGCGCACCGCGCCGGTGAGGGTCCGGCCGGCGTAGGGGGTCACCGGGTTGCGGTGGTGCAGCCCGCTCGCCCGGACGGCGAAGCCGCCCTCGGGGTCGAAGGCGACCAGGTCCGCGTCGTGACCGGCGGCGATGGCGCCCTTGGTGCCGGTGAGGCCGACCAGTTCGGCCGGTCCGGCGGACATCCAGCGCACCACGTCGGACAGGGTGCGGCCGCGGCGGCGGGCCTCGGTCCAGACGGCCGGCAGGCCGAGCTGGAGCGAGGCGATGCCGCCCCAGGCGGCCGCGAAGTCGCCGCTGCCGCCGTACTCGGGCAGCAGCTTGAGGTCGGGGGTGGACGGCGAGTGGTCGGAGACGACGGCGATGAACTCGCCGTTCGCCAGGGCCTCCCAGAGCGCGTCCCGGTTGGACTCGTCGCGGATCGGCGGACAGCACTTGAAGGCGGTGTCGCCGTCCGGCACCTGCTCGGCCGCGAGCGTCAGGTAGTGCGGACAGGTCTCGGCGGTCACCCGTACGCCGTCCTCGCGGGCCTGCCGCAGCAGCGGCAGGACGGCGGCGGAGGAGACGTGCAGGACGTGCACCCGGGCGCCGGTGCGCCGGGCCGTGTCGAGCAGCCGGGAGACCGCCGCGGTCTCCGCGTCGGCGGGCCGGGAGGCCAGGAAGTCCCGGTAGTGGACGCCGGGTTGCTGCGGGGCGGCGGCGAGCACGGCCGGGTCCTCGGCGTGGATGATCGCCAGCGCCCCGATCCGGGCCTGCTCCGCCAGCGCCGCCTCCAGGTCCGCGGCCTCGACGTGCGGGAACTCGTCCACCCCGGAGGGGGCGAGGAAGCTCTTGAAGCCGAACACGCCCTCCCGGTGCAGCGGTTCGAGGTCGGCGACGTTGCCGGGGACGGCACCGCCCCAGAAGCCGAGGTCGACCCAGGCCTGGCCCTCGGCGGCCTTCCGCTTGAGCGCCAGCCCCGCCACCGTGGTGGTGGGCGGGATCGAGTTGAGCGGCATGTCGATGATCGTGGTGACGCCGCCGGCCGCGGCGGCCCGGGTGGCGGTGGCGAAGCCCTCCCACTCGGTGCGGCCGGGCTCGTTGACGTGCACGTGGGTGTCGACCAGGCCGGGCAGCAGGGCGGTGTCACCGAGGTCGACGAGCTCGCCCCCGGCGGCCGCCAGCGAGCCGTGCGGGGCCGTGCGGGCGATCGTCCCGCCCTGGATCAGCACGTCCGCGGGGCGCTCGCCGTCGGGCAGGACCACCCGGCGGGAGCGGATCACCGTGGGCTGGCCGAAAGGCATGGGGGACCTCCGAAACCTGGGAGTCGAGGGTGGTGGAGCAGGGTGGAGGCGAAGGATTGCCGGGAGCCTAGGCCCGCCTTCAACAAAACGTCAATGGCTGAACGTACGAGGCCCGGGCCCGCGGGACGGTCCGGTACGCGCCGGGGTTCAGCCCGGCAGCAGCTCGCCGGCCAGCCTCTCCCCCGCGAGTTCGGCCAGCTCGCCGGCCCTGGACATGCTCTCCCCCGGCCGCTCGGCCAGGTCGGTCAGGGCGATCGCGGCGGTGAAACCAGCGGTCCGCCACTCGGGCTCGGAGAGCTCCAGCCGGCCCGCCACGGCGGCCACCCGAACCCCCGCCCGGGCGGCCGCGGCGGCGACTCCGGCGGGGGCCTTGCCGTGGAGCGTCTGCGCGTCCAGGCAGCCCTCGCCGGTCACGACGAGGCGTGCCCCACGCACGGCCCCGTCGAAGCCCAACAGGTCGAGCAGCAGCTCGATGCCCGGGCGCATGGTGGCGCCGAGCAGGGCCAGGGCGGCGAACCCCACCCCGCCCGCGGCGCCGGCGCCGGGCGCCTCCCGGAGGTCCCGCCCGGTGACCTCGGCCACCAGGTCGGCGAACCGGGTCAGCCCCTCCTCCAACACCACCAGGTCCTCGCCGTCGGCGCCCTTCTGCGGGCCGTAGACGGCCGGTGCGCCGCGCGGGCCGAGCAGCGGGTTGTCCACGTCGCAGGCCACCACGACCTCGACCCCGCCCAGGGCCTCGGCCAGCGGGCCGAGGTCGATCTCCGCGAGCCGGCGCAACGCGGCGCCGCCGGGCGGCAGTTCGGCGCCGCCGGCGTCGAGCAGCCGCACCCCGAGCGCCTGCACCATGCCGGCGCCGCCGTCCGTACCGGCGCTGCCGCCCAGGCCCAGCACGATCCGCTTCACGCCGAGCGAGACCGCCCTGGCGATCAGCTGGCCGACCCCGTAGGACCCGGCCGCGAGCGGGGCGGCGCGGCCGCCGGGCAGCCGGGCGAGGCCGGAGGCCTGCGCCAGCTCGACCACGGCGGTGTCGTCCCGGACGGCCAGCGCGGCGTCCACCGGCAGGCCGGTCGGGCCGGCCACCTTGGCCGGGACCCGGCTGAACCCGGCCGCGAGCGCGGCGGCCAGGGTGCCCTCGCCGCCGTCGGCGACGGGCAGTTCGCGCACCTCGGTGCCGGGCGCGGCACGCCGGATGCCGGCGGCGATCCGGGCCGCCGCCTCGGCGCCCTCCAGACTGCCCTTGAACTTGTCGGGGGCGACGACCACATGGCCCTGGTGGGGGATGGCGGGCATGGCGCGGTCCTCGCTTCCGTACGGGTCTGGCGGTGGCTCTGCGGTGTGCGTCCAGCATGGGCCCGGGTGTCCCGGGGGGCCAGTGCCCGGGCCGGGGAGGCCGGCGGGCCGCTCGGCGAGGGTCCGACCGGGGCGTTCCGGGGGCATCGGCCCGGAGGGGCGGCTCTGAGGGGACCGTCCGGAGGGGCGGTCCTGAGGGGACCGTCCGGAGGGGCGGTCCTGAGGGGACCGTCCGGAGGGGACCGTCCGGAGGGGCGGTCCTGAGGAGGCCGTCCGGAGGGGTGCGCCCCCTCCCCGCCGTCTCCCCCGTCCCGCTTCCGACGTTCGGGGGGCTCCCCTCGGCGGGGAGGAGGCCTGGCGACGCGTACCAGGCACGACCGAAGTGCCCCCCAGGGGGACGTACGCGTCACCGGCTCGGAGCGACCGGCGGGCGGGCGGATGAGCCCCGGCCCGCACGCCGGCCGGCCTGGCCTCCTGGCGGCGCGGGCACGACCGGAATGGGTACACGCCGCCAGGAGGAGCTCGGGCCGGGGGCTCCGCGAGGGAGCCCCCGGGGATCAGGGCCGGCCGGACCCGCCCTGTGCGGCCCCGCGCCCGGAGAGCCGCTCGACGCCGCGCAGGAGCGCCGAGTGGTCGAGCGAGCCGTCGCCGTTGGCCCGGGCGGAGGCGACCAGCTGGGCCACCACGGCGCCGACCGGCAGCGTGGCGCCCACGGCGCGGGCGGCGTCGGTGACGATGCCCATGTCCTTGTGGTGCAGGTCGATCCGGAAACCGGGGGCGAACTCGCGGTTCAGCATGTTCGCCTTCTTGCGGTTGAGCACCGTGGAGCCGGCCAGGCCGCCGCCGAGCACGTCCAGCGCGGCCGCCAGGTCGACGCCGGCGTTCTCCAGGAACACGACGGCCTCGGCGAGCACCTGGATGTTGACCGCGACGATCAGCTGGTTGGCGGCCTTGACGGTCTGGCCGGCGCCGGCCGGGCCGACGTGGACGACCGTGGTGCCCAGCGCGTCGAACAGCGGCCGGGCCTCGGCGAAGTCCTCGGCGGCGCCGCCGACCATGATCGACAGGACGGCCTCGACGGCACCGGCCTCGCCGCCGGAGACGGGGGCGTCCAGGGTGCGGACGCCCTTCTCCCTGGCGGCGGCCTCGACCTTGATCGAGGTCTGCGGGGTGATCGAGGACATGTCGATCACCAGGGTGCCGGGCGCGGCGTTCTCCAGGACCCCGCCCTCGCCCAGGACGACCTGCTCGACCTGCGGGTCGGCCGGGACCATGGTGATGACCACCTCGGCGTCCTTCACCGCGTCCGCGATGCTGGTGGCACTGTGGCCGCCGGCCGCGACCAGGGCGTCGATCGGCGGCCGGGTGAGGTTGAAGCCGGTGACGTGGTGGCCGGCCCTGACCAGGTTGGCGGCCATCGGGCTGCCCATGATGCCGAGGCCGATGAAGGCGATCTTGCGGCTCATCGCGTCGAGTTCCTTACGTGTGCGGGTGGGAGGTCGGGTGGGTCGGCGGCGAGGCCCGGCGAGGCCCGGCGAGGCCCGGCGAGGCCCGGCGAGGCCCGGCGAGGCCCGGCGACGCCGCGCGAGTCGGCGGCACACGGCTCGGCGGCGCGCACGTCGGCGGCATGCGGCTCGGCGGCGCTCATCGGCTCCGCCGCGCGGCTCGGCTACCTGACGGCGCGCAGCTCGCGCGGCAGCCACCCGAAGCTGTCGGCGCTGACGCCGGTGGAGGGGCGGTACTCCAGGCCGATCGAACCGCTGTAGCCCGCGGCCGTGAGCCTGGCGAAGAGGTCCTCGAAGTCCAGGTCGCCGGTGCCGGGCTCGTTGCGGCCCGGGTGGTCGGCGATCTGCACGTGGCCGATCCGGTCGGCGTACGCGTCGATGACCGCCGGCAGGTCCTCGCCGTTCCTGGCCAGGTGGTACAGGTCGCAGAGGAACCTGGCGTTCCCGAGGCCGGTGGCGGCGTTGACGTTGTCGACGACCTCGACGGCGGCGGCGGCCGAGACCAGCGGGTAGTGCGGCGACTCGTCCTTGTTCAGGGCCTCGACGAGCAGGATCGCGCCGATCCCGTGCGCGGCCCGCGCGGCGAGCACCAGGTGCTCCAGCGCGAGCGCGTCCTGCTCGGCCGGGTCGACGCCCTCGACCCGGTTGCCGTACAGCGCGTTGAGCGCGGTGGCGCCGAGCGAGGCCGCGAGCTCCGCGGCGACCGGGAGGTTGGCGCGGAAGCGGTCCCGCTCGGACGGCACCGAGACGGTGCCGCGGGCGCCCCGGCTCAGGTCGTCCAGGAGGTTCAGGCCGGTGAGCCGTACCCCGGCGTCGGTGAACGCCTTGCGCAGCGCGTCCAGTTCGGCCTGCGAGGGGTCGTGTTCCGCCCCGAAGGGCCACCACAGTTCGGCGGCCGTGAAGCCGGCCGCAGCGGCCGCGGCGGGACGCTCCAGGAGCGGCAGTTCGCCGAACAGGATCGACAGGTTGACCGTGAAGCCGTGCTGGGCTGCCGCCGTCACGTCGCTCACCTCTCTTCTCTCTTCCTTCATCCGCAACTTCCACGATCCGGAAGAGGGATTCTGTGTGGTGGAAGCATCTCTAGCCCGCCGAGCGAGTGTCAAGGGAGTCGCAACAATTTGTTGAAGCCGCCTCATGAGCATGCCGCCCCCGGGGCCGGACTGTTCGATCACCCGGGCCCTGCCCGCCCGCACCCCCGCTCGCTACAGTGACCCCGTGCGATTGATGGTGGAGTTCACGACAGAACCGTTCGAACTGGACACGTTCCCGGAGCACGCCGCGGCGGCCCGCAAGGTCGTCGACGAGGCCGGCCTGGCCGTGTCGGTCGGTCCCTTCGGCACCGGCGCCGAGGGCGGGGCCGAGCAGGTCCTCGCGGCGGTGACCAAGCTGCTCAGGGAGACCCTGGACGCCGGGGCGACCCGGATCTCGGTCCAGGTCAGCGTGCTGGGCGAGGAGGACGGTACGCCGTGACCGAGAACGTGGAACACCCGCTCGCCGCGGCGGTGAAGCCGCTGCTGGCCGCGGTCGGCGCGACGCCCGTCCCCCTGGACGAGGCGAAGCCCGACGACGTGGTCCTGGAGTGGGAGGGCGTCCCGGCCCTGGCCGTCCGACTGCCCCACCTGGGCAGCGCGCTGGACCGGCTGCTCACCGAGATGACCCGCCAGTTCGACGGCCGCCCGCTGGCCGAGCTCGACCGACTGGAGAAGCAGCGGGTCGTCGCCCTGCTGGAGGAGCGCGGCGCCTTCACCGTCCGCCACGGCGTGGAGACCGTCGCCTCCGCCCTGGGCGTCAGCCGCTTCACCGTGTACAACTACCTGAACCGCCAGGACGGCGCGAAGCCGTCCTGACGCCCCGGTTCGACGCCCTCCGGGGCACGCACGGGCCCCCGCCCCGGGGGCTTCCGAACGGGTGACCCCGCCGGCACGGCAGGAGTGGATCGGCCTGCGGCGGGGCACACTTGGCGAATCGCACACGAAAGGGCCCGGCATCGCGGCCCGGTTCAAAACGTAACCACCAACAGTTCAACAAAGTGTTGACGGCCGGGTGGGGCCGATCTAGCTTTTCCGGGTGGCACCACTCTTCAGGAGGTCCACCCGTGACCAACCACCCCCACGCCCTTGACGCCCTGGCCGCGGCCGACGCCGCGGAGCTGGAAGAGATCCTGCTGGAGGTGTGCTCCAGCCCCCACTGGGCCGCCGCGGTCGCGGCGGCCGAGCCGTGGTCCGACCGCGAGGCCCTGCTCGCCGCCAACGCGGCGGCCATGGCGTCGCTGACGACCGAGGACCTGCGCGACGCGATGGCCGGACACGCCCGGATCGGCACGCCCGTGGCGGGCGACGCCACCTCCGAGCGCGAACAGGCCGGGATCCGGGGCGTGGACCAGGCGGTCCTCGACGAACTGCGCGAGGCCAACGCCGCCTACGAGGCCAAGTTCGGCCACGTGTTCCTGATCTGCGCGACCGGCCGCACCGCGGTCGGCATGCTCGCCGCCCTGCGCGAGCGCCTCCCCAACGACGCCGCCGCCGAGGCGGAGACCGTCCGCGAGGAGCTGCGCAAGATCAACGACATCCGGCTCGACCGCCTGCTCGACATTTTCTGACGCACCGTCACATTCTGTCGCACCGAACCTTCCCGGGGATCCCACCGGGGATCTGACGCATCATCACCTCTGCGATCAGTAAGGCCACTCACCCATGACCGGCATCTCCACCCACGTGCTCGACACCAGCCTCGGCCGGCCGGCCGAAGGCGTCCCGGTCGAGCTCGCACTGCACACCGAGGGTGGCTGGCAGGTGCTCGGCACCTCCGCCACGGACTCCGACGGCCGGGTCGCGGACCTGCCGGCCGTGGAGGCGGGCTCGGTCGTCCGGCTGCTCTTCGGCACCGGCGCGTACCACGCGCTCAAGTCCGCCGAACCGCCGTTCTTCCCCGAGGTCTCGATCGTCTTCACGGTCGCACCCGAACAGCACCACTACCACGTGCCGCTGCTGCTCAACCCGTTCGGATACTCGGTCTACCGCGGAAGCTAGTGGACCGACCTTGAAAAGCTTAGGAGCCACGTCATGGCCCACGTGCTCGGTCAGAACCAGTACGGCAAGGCGGAGAACCGCATCGTCCGGATCCACCGCGACTCCTCCCGGCACGAGATCAAGGACCTGAACGTCTCGGTCTCGCTCCGCGGCGAGTTCGAGGACGTCCACCTCACCGGGTCCAACGCCAACTGCCTCCCCACCGACACCACCAAGAACACCGTCTACGCCTTCGCCAAGGAGCACGGCATCGAGTCGGCCGAGGCGTTCGGCATCCTCCTGGCGCGCCACTTCGTCGACGACACCGAGCGCGGCGTCGTGCACAGCGCCCGGATCCGGATCGAGGAGTACGCCTGGGACCGGATCAGGACGCCGGACAGCTCGGCCCGCTTCATCGGCTCGGAGGAGGTGGGCCACTCCTTCGTCCGCAGCGGCCAGGAGGTCCGCACCAGCGAGATCGTCTACGACGGGGAGTCCGTCCAGGTCGTCTCCGGCCTGAAGGACCTCGTCGTCATGAACTCCACCAACTCGGAGTTCTGGGGCTACATCAAGGACGGCTACACCACCCTCCAGGAGGCGTACGACCGCATCCTCGCCACCCAGGTCACCGCCCGCTGGAAGTTCGGCTACAGCGGGAAGGACGGCGAGGCCCAGCCCCACTGGAACCGCTCCTACACCCGGGTGAGGCGGCACCTGCTGGAGGCTTTCGCCGAGACCTACTCCTACTCGCTGCAGCAGACCCTGCACGCGATGGGCACCCGGGTCCTCGACAACCGCGCCGAGGTGGACGAGGTCCGCCTCGAACTGCCGAACAAGCACCACTTCCTGGTCGACCTGGAACCGTTCGGCCTCAAGAACGACAACGAGGTCTACTTCGCCGCGGACCGCATGTACGGCCTGATCGAGGGCACCGTGCACCGCGAGGGCGTCGTCCCGGTCATCCCGGTCGCCTGACCTCCCCCACCCGGTGGACGCCGCCCGGAAATCGCCGCACCCTCCGGCCCCCACGGACCGGTCGGGTGCGGGCGGACCGCTCCATCCACGGCAACCGCTCCCGCGGTGCCACCCGCACCAGCCGTTCGACCCGCACCAGCCGTTCCATCCGCTCCAGCGGTTCCGTCCGCACCAGCGGTTTCTCCACCCCCACCCCCCACCCACCGGAGTTCGTGCCTGCCTCGCGGCGGCCGGCCCGGGGCACTGGAGAGGCCGGCCGAGGGATCCTTGCACCGCCGTCCCGTCCTCGGTCACATCAGCACCAGCCGCACTCCAGCGCCACGGGCGCGCCGGGAGCCACGGGCACAAGAGGGGCTCGACATGGCACCCAGCAGCACCAGCAGTACAGACGGCGGTTCCACCTCGGCGGGAACGCACGGCCCGGACGGCGCGGCGGACCACCTCCCCGGCGGGCCGCCCCGGCCCGGGACCCACCCCGTGGACGAGTTGCTGCCCCCGGTGAAGCTGTTCTCCACCGGACTGCAGCACGTCGCCGCGATGTACGCGGGAGTCGTCGCACCCCCGCTCATCGTCGGCGCCGGCGTCGGGCTCTCCCCCGCCGAACTCGCCCTGCTCATCTCGGCCAGCCTGTTCACCGCCGGACTGGCCACCCTCCTCCAGACGCTCGGCATCTGGCGGATCGGCGCACGGCTGCCGTTCGTGAACGGCGTCTCCTTCGCCGGGGTCGCGCCCATGATCGCCATAGCGAAGGGCTCCATCGAGAAGACGGGGGGACCGAAGGACGCCCTCCCGGTGATCTTCGGAGCGGTGATCGTCGCGGGGCTGCTGTGCTTCCTCGCGGCGCCGTACTTCTGCAAGCTCATCCGGTTCTTCCCCCCGGTCGTCCAGGGCACCGTGATCACCCTCATCGGGGTGTCCCTGCTTCCGGTGGCGGTCAACTGGGCGCGCGGCGGCTCGCCGGGCGCCCCCGGGTACGGCTCCACGCGGGCCGTCGGCCTCGCCGCGATCACCCTCGTCGCGGTGGTGCTCTGCAACCGGCTGCTGCGCGGTTTCTGGCAGCAGCTGTCCCTGCTCATCGGTCTGGCGCTCGGCACCCTGATCGCCTTCCCGCTGGGGCTGGCCGACTTCGGCGCGGTCCGGGACGCGAAGGTCTTCGCGCTCCCCTCGCCGTTCCACTTCGGCGCGCCCGTTTTCGACGCCGCCGCGATCGTCTCGATGTGCATCGTCATGGTGGTCGCGATGACCGAGTCCACCGCCGACATGCTCGCCCTCGGCAGGATCGTCGATCGCGAGGCGGACGAACCCACCCTCGCCGCCGGCCTGCGGGCCGACGGTCTGGCCACCGCGCTCAGTCCCGTCCTCAACGGCTTCGCCGCCAGCGCCTTCGCCCAGAACATCGGGCTGGTGGCGCTGACGAAGATCCGCAGCCGCTTCGTGGTCGCGGCCGGCGGAGGCATCCTGGTCCTGCTGGGGCTGTTCCCCGTGCTGGGCTCGGTCGTCTCCCTGGTTCCGCAGCCCGTCCTCGGCGGCGCCGGGATCGTGCTCTTCGGCACGGTCGCGGCCGGCGGCATCCGCACCCTCGCGGAGGCCGGCATGGAGTCCGGCTCGCACACCATCCTGGTGTCGGTCTCGCTCGGTGTCGGCATCATCCCGATCGCCGTGCCGACGTTCTACGACTCCTTCCCGGAGGCCGTCCGGACCCTGATGCACTCGGGGATCTCGGCCGGCTGCGTGATGGCCGTCCTGCTCAACCTGCTCTTCCACCACGTCGGAGCCGCCCGCCGGTCCGGGTCCGGCCAGGCCCCCGGCGCGACGGTACCGACGGCGACACCGTCCTGATCGGCCCGGGAGGGGCGTGCACCGTGCGGTGCGCGCCTCCCCCGGCCCTTCCCCGGCCCTCCCCCAAGGAGTCACACCATGGCAGTCCAGCCCCCGCCCGCCGACCAGCGGATCGTGATCGAGAACGCCGCGATCGCCACCGTGGACGCGAACGACACCGAGTACGCCCGTGGCCACGTGGTCGTCCTCGGCAACACCATCGAGACGGTGGGCGACGGCCCCGCCCCCGCGTGGCTGGACAACGTGGTGCGCCGGATCAACGGCGAGGGCCACCTGATCACCCCCGGCCTGGTCAACACCCACCACCACTTCTACCAGTGGATCACCCGCGGCCTGGCCCAGGACCACATCCTGTTCGACTGGCTGGTCGCCCTCTACCCGACCTGGGCCCGGATCGACGACAAGCTCGTGCACGCCGCCGCCCGGGGCTCCGCCGCCGCACTGCTCAAGTCCGGCTGCACCACGGCCTCCGACCACCACTACGTCTTCCCGAAGGATGGCGGCGACGTGCTCGGCGCCTCCATCGAGGCCGTCCGGGAACTCGGCCTGCGCTTCACCGCGCTGCGCGGCTCGATGGACCGCAGCAAGAAGGACGGCGGACTGCCGCCGGACCACGCGGTCGAGGAACTGGACGACATCCTGACCGCCTCCGAGGCCGCCGTGGACCGGTACCACGACTCCTCCTTCGGCTCGATGCTGCACATCGCCATCGCACCCTGCTCCCCCTTCTCCGTCTCCACCGACCTGCTCCGCCGGTCCGCCGAACTCGCCCGCCGCAAGGGCGTCCGGCTGCACACCCACGGCTCGGAGACGGCCGAGGAGGAACAGTTCTGCAAAGAGCTGTTCGGCATGGGGCCGACCGACTACTTCGAGTCGGTGGGCTGGCTAGGCGAGGACGTCTGGATGGCGCACTGCGTGCACATGAACGACTCCGACATCGCCAAGTTCGCCGAGACCGGCACCGGCGTCGCCCACTGCCCGTCCTCCAACGCCCGCCTGGCGGCCGGCATCGCCCGGGTGCCCGACATGCTCCGGGCCGGCGTCCCGGTCGGGCTCGGCGTCGACGGCACCGCCTCCAACGAATCCGGCGAGCTGGGCACGGAGCTGCGCAACGCGCTGCTGATCAACCGCCTGCACGGCTCCCCCACCGCACTGACCGGGCGGCAGACACTGCGCCTGGGCACCATGGGCGGCGCCCGGGTGCTCGGCCGGCAGGACGAGATCGGCTCGATCGAGCCCGGCAAGCTCGCCGACCTGGCGCTGTGGAAGATCGACGGGATCATGCACTCGTCCATCGCCGACCCGGTCGCCGCGCTCACCTTCGGGGCGCTCCCGCCGCTGTCGGTGCTCTTCGTCAACGGCAACGCGGTGGTCGAGAAGGGGCGCCTGGCCACCGTCGACGAGGACCGGATCGCGCGCGACTGCGCCCGCGCCGCCCGCGAGCTGGCGGCCCGTCCGCTCTGACGCCCACCCCTGACTCCGGGAGCGCCCAGGGACGGTGCGCCCCCGGACTCCGCACCCCCCGACGGGGGGGCGGACCCCCGCCCCCGGTGCCCGGCGGGGGTCCGGGGGCGCGGCGGGCCGCCGGCCCGCGCCCCCCCCCCGGGGGAGCGGGCCGGGCGAAC
>NZ_JBHXEM010000068.1:0-46549 GCF_042724755.1 Kitasatospora sp. NPDC127067
GCCGAAGCCGTAGCCGTTGACGATCGCGTTGTGGGGGGTCATGGTGCCCGGCCCGTTCTGGGTGTTCCAGTACCAGAGCGCGGTCTTCCAGGCGACGGCCGGGTCGGTCTGCACCAGGTTGGGGTTGCGCAGCAGGTCGATGCCGAGGGCGTCGCCGGCCGCCTTGTAGTTGAAGTTCCAGCTCAGCTGGATCGGGCCGCGCCCGTAGTAGGCGGCCTGGCCGGCCGGGCAGCCGTACGGCTGTGAAGTGTCGCAGTAGTGGGGGTAGTTGGCGGTGTTTTGCTCGACCACGTAGACCAGCGCGCCGGTCTCGTGGTTGACGTTGGCGAGGAAGGCCGCGGCCTCCTGCTTGCGGACGGTGTCGCTGCCGGTGGCCGCGAAGGCGGGGTAGGCGGTGAGGGCGTCGATCAGGCCCTGGTAGGTGTAGAAGGGGTTCCGGTTCGGGAACATCTGGTCGAACTGGGCCTGGCTGACCGGGAAGCCGCTCGGGTTCGGCGTGCCGGTGGACGTGGGCGTCGGCGTGGCGGTCGGGGTCGGGGTCGTCGTCGGGCCGGTGCCGCAGCCGCCCTGGTCGGACCAGACGCCGGAGCCTCCGGTGCTGGGCGGCTCGTTCTGGGTCCACCACTTGGCGAGCCAGTTGTGGCCGTTGTAGGAGACGGCGGCGCCGCCGGTGTAGACGGCCGAGGAGTTCCAGGGCGTGGCGCAGACGGCGGCGCTGGCGTTGGCCGCGGGCAGCAGCAGGACCACCGCCAGTGCCGTGGCGACGGCGGAGAGCAGTGCGAGCAGGCGTTTCGTGGACACTTGATCACCCCTTGTGCGGTGTGGGGCCGCACGGTCGTGGAGGTAGGGACGTCGGGGCAGGGGAGCCGGGCCCCGCGGGTGGGGCACGTCGTGGGGGACGGGCCGACCGGGGTGCGGGCCGGTGCGGGGCTGACCCAGACTCAAGCGGAATGGTCTATACCTGTCAAGGGGTTTCCGGAAAAAGACGCACCCCGCGGAACGGCCGGGGAGGGAACAGGGGCAGGGGGCGGCTCCGGCTCGGGGGAGGGGTTGGGTTCGAGGTCTCCGCGCCCCCGCGCGCCGCACAGGACCGAGGCCGAAGCGCGCAGCGGCACGAGCACCGGGGTATCGGGAAGGCGGTATCGGCACGTGGGTATCGGCAACTGGGTATCGGGCGATCACGGGAGGTTCCATGAGCGAGCAGCAGGAAGTGCCGCCGATCTCGATCTTCTACCGTCGCGACGGGCTCGGCCCGGGCCCGGCACTGGGTGAGGCCCAGCGCGGGGACCGGGTTCGGCGCGTCCAGGACTTCTGGCTGCACCGGCTCGGTGAGTACTGGCTCGTCACCCGGCACGCCGACGTGCGGCGCGTGCTGGCCGACCAGGAGACGTTCGCGATGTACGACCCGCAACGCGCTCCGGTCCTGCCGAACGAGCTCCTCAACATGGACCCGCCGGAGCACACGCGGCTGCGCCACGTCCTGACGCCGGAGTTCACCGGGAAGCGGATCCGCTCACTGGAGCCGATGATCCGCACCCTGGTCGGCGAGCTGATCGACGCCATGGAATCGCGGGGTCCCGCGGCGGACCTGATGGCCGACTTCGCCCTGCCGCTGCCGCTCGGGGTGATCTGCGCGATGCTCGGCGTTCCCGACCCCGACCAGGGGCAGTTCCACCGCTGGTCCCGTACCACGCTGGATCTCGGGCTCCCCATCGAGGAACGGCTCGCGGCCGGCCGGGAATCGCACGCGTACATGGCCTCCCTGGTGGCGGAGAAGCGGCGCAGCCCGGACGACGGGATGATCGGCATGCTCGTCCGGGAGCACGGCGGCGCGGTGTCGGACTCCGAACTGGTCGGCGTCTGCGAGCTGCTGCTGCTCGCCGGCCACGTCACGGTGTCCAACACGATCGGCCTGGGCGTGCTCGCCCTGCTGTCGCACCCGGAGCAGGCCGACCGGTTGCGCGACGCCACCGAGGCCGATCCGGTGATCGACACCGCCGTCGAGGAACTGCTGCGGTACCTGTCCGTGTCCAGCACCGCGCTGGCCCGGACCGCGCGGTGCGACACCGAGGTCGGCGGCGTCCCGATCAAGGCCGGTGACCAGGTCGTCTGTCAACTGCCGGTGGCCAACCGCGACCCGGCGCTCGGCGCCGGGATGGACCGCTTCGACATCGCACGCACACCCGTGTCGCACCTGGCCTTCGGGCACGGTGCGCACCACTGCCTCGGCGCGCCGCTGGCCCGCGCCGAACTGCGGATCGCGGTGCCCGCGCTCCTACGGCGACTGCCCGGTCTCGCGCTCGCGTGTCCCGCCGACGACGTGCCCTACCGCGTCAACAACGAGGTCTACGGTCTCGACGCGCTGCCCGTCACCTGGTGACCCGTGACGTCGACGGGAACCAGGGCGGCGCCGGGCACGGTGCGACGGACGTCCGCCGCGGCCTCCGGCGCCTCGGCCGCACCGTCCCGGCAGGTCGGAGAACGGCTTCACCGGGCGCGACACCACCTTCAGGACCTGGAACCAGCCCCACCCGGCCCGCATACTGGCGGGAGCCGACGGCATCCCGGTCCACGGCGACCAGCGCTCGGAGCGGGACGTGGGACGCGGGACGAGGCAGCACTCGTTCCGGCGCGGGTGCCGGGGCGTCCGCCATCCACCGACGCCGACGAGGAAGAACCCGCCATGACCTATACCGTGGATTTCGACACCGTCTCGACCGTCGGTCTGGAGTCTTCACCCGTCGCGGAGGCGCTGGCCGGTCTGCGGGCGAACGAGGCCCGCTATTTCAGGAACAAGTACGACCACGTCTTCACGGTGGAGCCGGCCGGCGACGCCCGGGAGGCCGTCGACTGGGTGCACCGGATCCTCAAGGAGGAACGGGACATCGTCATCTCGTCCCGCCCGCTGGAGGCCACGGCCTT
Organism: Kitasatospora sp. NPDC127067; assembly: GCF_042724755.1. Taxonomy (NCBI): domain Bacteria; kingdom Bacillati; phylum Actinomycetota; class Actinomycetes; order Kitasatosporales; family Streptomycetaceae; genus Kitasatospora; species Kitasatospora sp. NPDC127067. The sequence continues at coordinate 2,923 of NZ_JBHXEM010000068.1, forward strand.
TCAGGTCGAGGACATCCGCATGGCCTATGTCTTCTACGAGAGCGGGCTGTCGATCAATGTGATGTACACCGTCGGCGACGCCAAGAAGCGGGCGGTCGGGTTCAAGCTCTCCGAGGGGATGGAGATCCCGGAGGAGCTCGCCTCCCGTTTCAAGTTCGCCCGGCAGAAGTCGAAGCTCGCCGGTGTCATCCGCGGCTCGTTCTTCGTCGTCAAGAACGAGTACTGACCGAGGCACCCCCGCGTCCGGCGGCCCGGCCCCCGGCCCCCAGGACCGGAGCAGCCGGGCGTCGACCGGGGGTCCCGGCTGCTCCCGGTGTCACGACTGCTCACCCGCCCGCAGTTCGGTGGCGATCCGGTGCCGGCCGGCGACCAGTGTCTCCACCACCACCCCGAGCCCGACCAGCAGGGCCAGGCCGGCGGTGGGCAGCAGCACCGGCATCAGCACGGGGACGACGACATCCCCGACCTTGGCGCCGACCAGCGTCGAGATGTCGAAGGCCCCGCCCAGCAGGGCGACCGCCGCCAGTGCGACCAGGCCGCCGCCGACGGCCGCGGCCAGGGTCTGCGGCAGCGCCTCGGTCATGATCAGTGCCAGCCCCTGCCGGGGCCGCATTCCCATGGTGCGCAGTCGGGCGAGCACGGCGGTGCGGTCGGGCACGGCCCGGAAGAGCGTCAGCAGGACGGCGAGCAGGGCGAATCCGGATCCGGCGGCGGCCCCGGCCGGATCATCCTCACCGTGCTCGTCCCCGAGGCGCTCGGCCCGCTGATCCTGGGGCTGACCTTCGTCCTGGTCGCGCTGGTCGACTTCTCGGCGGTGGCCGGGACGGTCGGCGGCGGCGGGGTCGGCAACCTGGCCATCACCTACGGCTACCAGCGCTTCGACACCACGGTGATGGTCGTGACGGTGGCGATCCTCATCGTCCTGGTGCAGATCGCGCAACTGCTCGGCAACTGGCTGGCCCGCCAGGTGCTCCGGCGCTGAGCGCGCGCCGGCCGGGGCCTGCCGTCCCGGCCGGCTCCTCGCAGGTCAGAGGCCGTTTCCGCCGGAAGGCGGGGGCGGCCTCCTCCGTCGGTGGTCGCTGGACGGTCGTGGCTCGACCGCCATGTCCTCCCGGATCCCTATGCGCTGTCCCGTGGCCCGGCCTTCGGCCGCAGCAGGGCCGGCGTCGGCTTCGCGCCCGACAGCCGTACGGCGGCGCCGCGGGCGAGGTCGAAGGCGAGCGCCGGGTCCTCCGTGCGGGTCCACGGCGGGCTGCCGCACCACGGCCCGACCGCCCGGAACTGCTCCAGGGCGATGCGGTGGAGCCCGGCGATGCCCGCGTAGTGGGCGAGCAGGTGCCGCAGGTGCGGCAGCCGGTCGTGGTCCGGGCGGACCCGGGCCAGCGCGGCCGCGACCTTGCGCACCGGGTCCCTGCCCAGTTCGCCGGCCAGCGTGGTGCCGAGGGTGCCGCGCAGTTCCAGCTCGTACAGCGCCTGCAGGTAGAGGCCGGGCAGCGGGCTGCCGGTCGGGGCCTTCCTGAGCGCCCGCTTGGCGAAGGCCAGCATCTTCTTGTCCGAGCCGGACCACTTGGCGCACCAGTACTGCATGGCCTGCCAGTGGCCCTCGTAGTGGAACGGCGCCCGCTCGACCAGCCCGCGCCACAGCTCCTCGAAGTGCTTGGGCGTGTACTGCGCGCCGCGGGCGGCGGTCACCATGACGACCCAGGGGCCCGGGTCGGCGGGGGCCAGGAGGGCGGCCCGCTTCGCGGCCTCGACGGCGGCGGGAAGCATGGCCCGGAAGGTCAGCATGGCCTCCTCGGGCACCTTGTGGGTGTCCCGGGAGCCGCGGACCGTCCAGGCCGCCTGCACCATCCGACCGGCCTCCAGGGTGGCCGCGTCGCAGTTGCCCGGCTCGGCCGCGCGCCAGGTCTTCAGCCAGCTGTCGTTCCGGTCGGCGATGGAGTCCAGCAGGTCGAGTCGGTACCAGCGCTCGTCCCAGTCCTGCCCGGCGGCCTCGACGTACGCGGCGGCCGGCCTCCAGTCCCCGGCCCAGGCCGCCTCGGCGATCGCCAGGCACTCCTGGCGGAGGTGCGGGGGCGGTGGCGGACCGGCGCGGCCGGGGTCGAGCCGGTCGCGGGGGGCCATGCCGTACGTGGGCGCGTCGAACTCGGCCCGGGCCCAGTTCCGTGCCCTGTTCCTGCGGAACCTGAGGACGGCGGCGAGGGCGAGCATGCCCAGCACGCCGAGGATGAGGTACGTCACGGCGGAGCATCATCCTTGATCGCGGCTCGTGCGGGCAACGCGATGGACGGGCGGCGTGCTCCGGTGGCGAACCGCTGTGCTCCGGTGACGGCGGGCGCGCGGACGGACAGCGGAAGAAGATCCAAGCTCTTGCCCCGGCCGAATTAGTCATCTTAACTATGCATCCAGAGGCGGTGATCCACTGCACGTCGTCACCGCCGGCTTCACGGGCACCCTTGTGGGCCGCCCTGGACCGCCCGAGCTCCAACGGATGCCGACCGTCCGTCACCCCGGGGTTCCGCGCGCGTTCGAAGCGACCCGAGCGATCCGATCGGGGGCCTCGGCCCTGGCGATCCGATCCGTACCACCGGGGTCACCGGCCGCTCCCCCCACGCACCGCCACCGCGCCGTCGATCCCTGCAACGGCCCTCCCCCAGGAAAGGTCTGGCCTTGTCGGAGACGTACGAGCCCCACGGCACCACCACCGACCAGGCGGACACGCGTTCCGCGTGCGGGGCCGACACCCCGGCGGCGGCCGGGGTCCGGCTCCCGGAGCCCGCGCCGGGACAGCAGCGGCTCTGGGCGCTGTCCCAGCTGGACGGCGCCAACGCCGCGTACAACGAGACCCTGGCCTTCACCCTGCGCGGAACCCTCGACCGGGCGGTGCTCGCCCGCGCGCTCGACGAACTGGTCTCCCGGCACGAGGTCCTGCGCACCCGGCTGGTCACCGACGGAGACGGCCTCCACCAACTGATCGGTCCGCCCGACTCCGGCTACACCCTCGCGGTGGACGACCTGACCGGGCTCCCGGACGCCGGGGCGCGCGTCACCGCCCTGCAGCGCGCGGAGTCCGACACGCCCTTCGACCTGGTCCGCGGCCCGCTGGCGCGCGGCCGTCTGATCGTCCTGGCCGAGCGGCACCACGTGCTGCTGCTGACCCTGCACCACGCGGTCTTCGACGGCTGGTCCATGACCGTGATGCTGCGCGAACTCGGAACGCTGTACACGGCCTTCCGTGACGGCGCGCACTCCCCGCTGCCGCCGCTGCCCCTGCAGTACGCCGACTACACCCGTTGGCAGCGGGAGTGGGCGTGCGGGGACGAACCGGCGGTGCAGGCCGCCCACTGGAGGGAAGCCCTCGCCGGCGCCCCGGCCCTGCTCGAACTGCCCACCGACCGCCCCCGACCGCCGGAGCAGGACCACCGCGGCGGCCGGGTGCCGCTCTCCATCGACCGGGAACTCGGCACCGCCCTCACGTCGCTCGCGCGCCAGCAGGGCGGGACCCTGTTCACAGCCGTGCTGGCCGGCTGGTCCGTGGTGCTGTCGCGGCTGACCGGGCAGAGCGACATCGTCGTCGGCGTCCCGACGGCCAACCGCCGCCGCGGCACCTTCTCCGACCTGATCGGATTCTTCGTCAACTCCCTGGCCGTGCGGGTCGACCTGGCGGACTCGCCGACCGGGTCGGCCGTGCTGAAGCAGGTGCGCGGCGCGCTGCGGGCCGCCCTGAAGCACCAGGACCTGCCGTTCGAGCAGGTGGTGGAGCTGATCAACCCGCCGCGCAGCACCGCCCACACCCCGCTGTTCCAGACCATGGTCGCCTGGCAGCCCTCCCGGAAGGGCCTGCTGGACCTGCCCGGGATCGAGGTCGAGCCGCTCGGCATCCCGTACGCCGGGGCCAAGTTCGACCTGGCCCTGTCGCTCGCGGAGGAGGACGACGGCCGGGTGGTCGGCCATCTGGACTACGCCGTCGCGCTGTTCGACCACCCGACGGCCGAGCGCTACGCGGGCTATCTGCTCCGGGTGCTGGCCCAGCTGGTCGACCGGCCCGACCTGGGCGTGGACGAGCTGGAACTCATGGACGAGGAGGAGCGCCGCCGGGTGCTGTCGGAATGGAGCGGCGCCGACCGGGCCCACCGGGACGACGGCACCTGCCAGGACGACCGGGAGGACCGGGAGGACCGGGAGGACCGGGAGGACCGCGCCGACGGGTCGGTGACGCCCGCCGCTACCGCCCCGGCCGGGTTGGTCGAACGCTTCCAGGCCCAGGTCCGAACCCGCCCCACCGCTCCGGCCCTGGTCCGGGAGGGGGAGCGGCTCGACTACGCCGCGCTCGACCGCCGCGCCAACCGGCTGGCGCACGCGCTGATCGCCCGCGGCGTCGGCCCGGACCAGGTCGTCGGCCTGCACTCCGGGCGCTCGACCGAGCTGGTGGTGGGCGTCCTCGGCATCCTCAAGGCGGGCGCCGCCTACCTGCCGCTGGACCCGGGGCAGCCGGTCGAGCGGCTGGCCGCGATGGTCGAGGACGCGGCGCCGGCCCTGGTGCTCAGCGACGCCGACGTGCCGCCCGGGGACTGGCAGCCGGTGCGGGCGGTCGAGGCCGAGACGGAGCGCGACGACGCACCGGGGATCGCCGTCGGGCCGTCGCAGCTCGCCTATGTCATCCACACCTCCGGTTCCACCGGCCGCCCCAAGGGCGTGGCGGTGACCCACGGCAGCGTCCTCAACCTCTTCGACACCTGGCTGGCGCGCTTCGGGGCCACCCCCGGCGAGGCGGCCTCCGCCTGGTCGAGCATCGGATTCGACGCCTCGGTGCACGAGTTGCTGATGCCGCTCACCACCGGCGCCGTGCTGCACCTGGTCCCCGACGAGCTGCGCGGCGACCCGGAGGAACTGCTGGGCTGGATGCGCGAGCACCGCGTCGTGCAGGCCTTCCTGCCGCCGTCCTACGTCACGTGGATCGACGAGGACCCCGAGGCGCGCCTGGACGGGCTGGTGCTCCGTCAGCTGCTGACCGGGGTGGAGTCCCTCCCGGAGAAGGCGCTGCACCGCATCCAGCAGGCACTGCCCGGCCTGCGCGTCTGCTACGGCTACGGGCCCACCGAGGCGACGCTGTACAGCACCGCCTACACCGACCCGCGGCCGCTGGACCGGCCGTGCCCGATCGGCCGCCCCCTCGACAACACCCGCCTCTACCTGCTCGACCGGCGGCTCCGGCCGGTGCCGACCGGGGTGACCGGCGAGGTCTTCCTCGGCGGGGCGAGCCTGGCCCGGGGCTACCTGCACCGTCCGGACCTGACCGCCGAGCGCTTCGTCGACGACCCCTTCGCGCCCGGTGAACGCCTGTACCGCACCGGGGACCTCGCCCGCTGGCTTCCGGACGGCAACGCCCAGTACCTCGGCCGCGGCGACGACCAGGTCAAACTGCGCGGCTTCCGGATCGAACCGGGGGAGGTCGAGGCCGCGCTGCTGGCCCTCCCCGGCGTGCGGGAGGCGGCGGTGCTGGCCGACCGCGACGCCGCGGGCGAGCTGCGCCTGGTGGCGGGCCTGGGCCGGGGCGACGCGGAGCCGCGCCGACCGCACGAGTGGCGTGCCGCCCTGGCGCGGCGGCTGCCGGACTACATGATCCCCGCGCTCTTCGTGGAACTGCCGCGGCTGCCGCTCAACCGCAGCGGCAAGCCGGACCGCGCCGCGCTGCTGGACGCGGCCCGCTCCGCGACCCGTGCCCGGGTCAACACGGCGAGCCCGCGGGACCACGTGGAGATGACGCTGCACACCATCTGGCGGCGGGTGCTGCTCCACCCCGGCATCGGGATATCCGACAACTTCTTCGATCTGGGCGGCACCTCGATATCCGCCATCAAGGTGGCCCTGGCCGTCCGTGAGGAGTTCGGCGAGACCCTGCCGATCCGCGACCTCGTGCAGAACCCGACCATCGAGGCCCTGGCCGAACGGCTCCGGGCGGGGGCGTCGGGCGCACTGGACGGCAATCTGGTCGAGTTCCGCCGGGGGGACGGACGACAGCGGGTGGTCTGCGTCCACCCGGCCGGCGGTACCGCCTTCTGCTATCTGCCGCTGGCCGCGGCGCTGCCCGACCGGGTCGGCGTCCTCGGGGTGCAGTCGCCCGGGATCAACCCCGGGGAGACGCCGCTGCCCACGGTCGAGGCCATGGCGGAGCAGTACCTGGCGCTGGTCGACCCCCGTCCGGACGAGGCGCTGGTGCTGTGCGGGCTCTCCTACGGCGGCCTGGTCGCCCACGAGATGGGGCGCCGACTGGCCCGGGCCGGGCACACCCGGTTCAGCGTGGTGCTGCTCGACACCCACGGAACCGAGGACACGGAGCAGCTCGCCTCGATCGAGCCCGTGCCGATGACCGAGTTCCGCGACAAGCTCATCAGGTTCAACGGGATGTACCCGGGGATCGAGGACGAGCAGATCGACCGGTACTTCCGCATCTACAACCACAACCGGATGACCGCCCGCGACTACCGGACGCCGCCCTCACCGGCCCGGCTGGTGCTGGTCGAGGCCGCCGGGGACGCATCGGCCGGCGGGAACGCGAACCGGGAACAGGAGGAGCAACCGGCGCATGCCGTACGCGCGTTCTGGCAGCGGCGCGCCGGCGGCGGCCTGCTGGTCGAGCCGGTCGCCGGCGGCCACTGGGACCTGCTGGAGAGCGCGGCGGTGCCCCGGATCGCCGAGCTGATCGCGGCCGAGCTGGACCGCCATCCGGTGCCCCCGCCCGCCCCGGCCGATCCCGTACCCGGACAGCCGTCCGCCGCGTCCGGCGTGTCCGCCGCGCCCGTCGGGGAGGCCTGATGCCCGCCGAGAGCGCCGTGAGCGCAGCCCCCGTCACGCCCCCGGCCACCGGCCTCGCCCTGGCGGTGCACGAGCAGGCCCTGCGCACCCCCCGGGCCGTCGCGCTGGTCGACGGCGACGTCCGGCTGGACTACACGGGCCTGGAGGCCGCCGCCGCGGCGGTGGCACACGGGCTGCGCCGTGCCGGCGTCCGCCCCGGCGAGGCGGTGGCGGTCTGCCTGCCGCGCTCCTGGCAGCTGGTCTGCGTCATGCTGGGCGTCCTGCGGCTCGGTGCCCTGGTCGTCCCGCTGGACGCGCAGAGCCCGGCGGAACGCCGACGCCACATCCTGACGGACTCGTCCAGCGTGGCCGTGGTCCACGGCGGGACGGCACCCGGCGACCTGCCGGGCCGGGTGCGCCCGCTGGCGGCGGCGGCGCTGCTCGCGGCCGGACCGGGCGACCGGGAGGCGGTCTTCACCGGGGCGCCGGTTTCCTTCCTCTTCTACACCTCGGGCACGACCGGCCGCCCCAAGGGCGTCGAGGTGCGGGACGCCGGCATCCTGCGGCTGGCGAGCCCGGGGTACATCCGCATCGAGCAGGGAGCCCGCTACTCCTGCCTGTCCAATCCGGCGTTCGACGCCTTGAGCTTCGAGGTCTGGGTGCCGCTGCTGACCGGCGGCTGCTGCGTCGTCCTCGGTGACGAGGCCGTCCAGACACCGCACCGGCTGGCCGCCGCCCTGCTGCGGGAGCGCATCGACACGGCGTTCGTCACGGTGGCCCTGTTCAACGCGGTGGTGGACACGGAGCCGTCCTGCTTCGCCGGTGTCGGACAGCTGCTGGTCGGCGGGGAGCAGCTCAACGCCCGGCTGATCCGCCGCTGGTACCGGCACAACGCGGCGGCCCCCACCCGGCTGCACAACGTCTACGGCCCCACCGAGGCCACCACCTTCGCGCTGTGCCACCCGATCCCGCGCGACTTCGACGGGGACCTGGTGCCGATCGGACGGGTGCTGCCGCGGACCGGGGCCGTGCTGGTGGCCCCGGACGGCGATCGGGTCGCGGCGCCCGGGGAGGTGGCCGAACTCCATCTGTCCGGTGCCGGTCTCGCGGCCGGCTACCGCAAGCTGCCCGAGGAGACGGAGCGCCGGTTCGTCCGGCTGCCCTGGTACGACGACGGCCGCACGACGCACTACCGCACCGGCGACCTGGTGCGCGCCGACGCCGACGGCCTGGTGGAGTACGTCGGACGCGCCGACCGCCAGGTGAAGGTCCGCGGCTTCCGGATCGAGCCCGGCGAGCTGGAGCGGCAGATCGTCACGCATCCGGCGGTGCGGCAGGCGTACGTGTGCACCCGCAGGCTCGGGGAGGACGGCCCGAACGAGCTGCTGGCGTACGTCGTGCTCGGGGAGGAGGTCCCGTTCGAGGAGTTCGACCGCCATCTGGCGGCCGGGCTGCCGGGCTACATGAGGCCCCATCACATCCACCTCGTGGACGCGCTCCCGCTGAACGCCAACGGCAAGGTCGACCGGGCCGCCCTGCTGCGCCGCAACGACCGGCCCTGGCGCGGCCCGGAGGGCGACCGTCCGGGCGCCGCGGCCGTCACCGCGCGGCAGCGTGAGGTGCTGGCCCTGGCGGCCGAGGTGCTCGGGGTGCCGGACCTGCGGCTGGACGACCGCTGGATCGCCTCCGGCGGCGACTCGCTCAAGGCGCTGCGGCTGCGCTTCGAGGTGCGCCGGCGCTGGGGCTGCGAACTGCCCCAGGCCCGCGTGCTGACCGGGGACGTGGCGGGGATCGCCCGGGCGGTGGCGGAGGCCGGAGCCGCCGACTCGCCGTACCCGGTGCCGCCCGCGCCGACCCGGGCACGCTCGGCGTCCGCCACCAGCGAGCAGCAGCGCCTGTGGCTGCTGCAGCAGCGGGCGCCGCGTTCCCGGGCCTACGCGGTGGAACTGGCCTTCCGCCTGGACGGCCCGGTCGACACCGAGGCGTTGCGCGGTTCGCTGCGGGAGCTGGTGCGGCTCCACGCGGCCCTGCGCACCGCCTTCGAGGCCGCGCCCGAGGGCCTGCGCCAGCTGGTCGGGGACCCGTACGACCCGTGGACCGGACCCGGCCCGGGGACCGAACCCGGCCTGCGGGCCGGACCCGGCGCGAGGGTGGTCGGCGCCAGCGGCGAGGACGGTGCGCGCGCCATGGCGGAACGTTTCTTCGCCGTGCCGTTCGACCTGGCCCGCCCCCGGATGCTGCGCGCCCGCTGGCTGCCGCAGGACGGGGGAGGGGTGCTGCTGCTCCATCTGCACCACATCGCGGTCGACGGCTGGTCGCTCAACGTCCTGCTGAACGACCTGTCGTCCGGCTACCGGCACGCCCTCGGCGGCGCCGCCGAGGCCTCGCGGCGGACGGACACCGCCCCGGTGCCCACCCCGCTGGACTACGCCGCCTGGCAGGCCGACTGGTTCGCCGGCCCCGCCTACCAGGCCCAGCGCGCCGAACTGCGGGCCCACTACGCCCGGTCGGAGGAGGCAGTGGACCACGAGCCCGGTGACCCGGCCGGAGCCCCGCCCTTCTCCCGGGCCGGCCTGCTGCACACCTCGCTGGACGTCGTGCGGCGCGCCGCCGTGGACCGGATCTGCGCCGAACTGGGCATGACCCGCTTCGAGTTGCTGCTCGGTGTCTTCGCCTGGAGCCTGTACGGGGTGACCGGCGCGGCCAGGCCGCGGATCGCCGCACCGGTGGCCAACCGGCCGGTCCAGGAGTTCGAGGGCAGCGTCGGCATGTTCGCCAACACCGTGCTGCTGCCGCAGGCCGTCGCGCCCCGCGAGGAGCTGCGCGGCCAGCTGCTGCGCCTGGGCGCCGAAGCCCGCCGGGTGCTGGACCGCCAGGACGTGGCGCTGGCCGACGTCCTGGCCGACCGGGAGCCGGCCCGGGGCGACTCCCCGTTCGACTACCTGTTCGTCCTGGAGAACACCGACTTCGGTGCGCTGGCCCTGCCCGGCTGCGCCGCCCGCCCGCTGTGGTGGGCCCCGGCCGAGGCCAAGTGCCCGATGACGCTGTCCGTGGTCGAGCGCGAGGGCGGTCTCGACTGCCTGTGGGAGTACGCCGACGACCGCTTCGACGCCGCCGAGGTGGCGGCGATGGCGGTCCTGTTCCGGCGGGGCCTGGACCTGCTGGCCGACGGCGGGACGGCGACCCCGGCCGAGCTCGCGGCACCCTACCGCCGCGCACTGCCGCAACCCGGTCGCGGCGCCCCGACGGTGCCGGCCTGGACGACGGTGGCCGAGGGCTTCGCCCGGCAGGTCGCCCGCACACCCGACGCACCGGCCCTGATGTCCGACGGCCGACGGGTGAGCTACGCCGAACTCGACGCCCACGCGGCGGCGCTCGCCGCCGAGCTGCGGGCCGCCCACCCGCTGCCGGACGGGGACGACCGCCCGTGCTGCGTCGCGCTGCACCTGGGGCCGTCGGTCGAGCACGTGGTGGCGCTGCTGGCGCTGGCCAGGCTCAACGTGACCATCGTGCCGCTCGACCCGTCCTATCCACCGGCCCTGCGCCGCCAGGTGCTGGACCAGGTGGAGCCGCTGTGCGTGCTGCTGCCCCCGGGCGGTGACCCGGAGTTCGACGCGGTCGACCCGGGCCGCGTCGCGCGCCACCCGGTGGTGCTGTCACCCGCCACCGCGGCGGCCGCACCCACCGCCGCGCCCGCCGCCCCGGCGCACCGCGGGGCCCGACCGCTCTACACCCTGTTCACCTCGGGATCCACCGGTGTCCCCAAGGGCGTTCAGGTGTCCGACCGCACCCTGTGCAACCTGCTGCAGTGGCAGGCGGAGTCGGGAGGACTGGCGGCCCCGGCGGCCACCCAGCAGTTCTCCATGCTCTCCTTCGACGTGTCCTTCCAGGAGGTCTTCGGGACGCTGTGCGGCGGCGGCCGCCTGCACCTGGTCCGGCCCGGCTGGCGGCAGGACGCCCCCGCGCTGCTGGAGCAGCTGGAGACGGCCGGTGCGGAGCGCGTCTTCATGCCCTACGTGGCACTCCAGCTCCTCGCCGAGCACGGCGTCCACCTGGGCCGCTACCCCTCGCGGCTGCGGGAGGTGGTCACCGCCGGCGAGCAGCTGGTGTGCACCGAGGCGATCCGCCGCTGGTTCGCGGGCCTGCCGGGCGCCCGGCTGTTCAACCACTACGGCCCGACCGAGACGCACGTGGTGAGCAGCCTGTGCCTGGACGGCGATCCGGCCCTGTGGCCGGAGCGTCCCGCCATCGGCCGGCCGGTGGCCAACGCGGTGCTCACGGTGGTCGACGAGGCCGACGAGCCCGTTCCCCCCGGCCGCGCCGGCACCCTGCTGATCGGCGGCACCATGGCGGCGCGCTGCTACCTGGGAGACCCGGCGCTCAACGACGCGCGCTTCGTCGAGCTGCCCGGCCTCGGCCTGTGCTACCGCAGCGGCGACCGGGCCCGCTTCGACCGGCAGGGCCGGCTGCACTTCCTGGGCCGGGACGACGACCAGATCAAGCTGAGCGGACACCGGCTGGAGCCGGGACAGGTCGAGGCGGCCCTGCTGCGGCACCCGGCCGTCGTCAACGCCGTGGTGGTCCGCGACGGCGAGGAACTGGTGGCCTGCCTGCAATGCCGCGGGGAGGCGCCCACGGTCGAGGACCTCACCGCGCACCTGGCGCCGATGCTGCCCGGCCACGTCCGGATCGCCCGCTTCCGGGTGATGGGGGAGCTGCCCAGGACCCCCAGCGGAAAGCTGGACCGCCGGGGCGCGCTGCGCTCCGCGGGGCGCGAACTGCGCCGCCCGACGGCCCGCGCCGCCGGCCTGTCGGCGCGCGAGGCCCTGCTGACCGAGGCGTTCGAGGCGGTCACCGGCCTGGCGATCGACCCGGGGCAGACCTTCTTCGACGCCGGAGCCTCCAGCCTGGGCCTGATGCGCTTCCAGCTGCGCTGCACCACCGAAGCGGGCCTGCGCTTCACCGTCGCCGACCTGTTCGAACACGTCACCGTACGGGCGCTGGCCGACTTCCTGGACCGGTCGGCAACGGCCGCGGACGGCGGATCCCCACGCGCCGCCACCGCTGCCGGGGCGCCGGCCGAAGCCGCCGGGCGGATCGCCACCGCCGGCCCGATCGCCCTGGACGAGCCGATCGCGGTCGTCGGCATGGCGGTACGGCTTCCGGGCGCGTCCGATCTCGCCGCGTTCTGGCGGATGGTCACCACGGGCGGCACCGGCATCGAGCACTTCGACGCCGCCGACGGCCTGGTCGGGGCGCGCAGCCAGTTGGACGGCCCCCTGGACTTCGACCCGGACCACTTCGGCATCGGCCGGCAGGAGGCCCGGCTGATGGACCCCCAGCAGCGGCACCTGCTGATGAGCTGTGTCGAGGCCCTGGCACACGCCGGGATCGCCGACCCGTCGGGTGCGCGCGTCGGCCTGGTCGCCGGAGCCGGTGAGAGCACCTACTTCCAGTCCATGCTCCGCGAGGCCGACCCCGAACGCCTGCCCGACGGCTTCCAGTTGGCCCTGCACCACGACAAGGACTTCCTCGCCACCAAGGCGGCCTACCACCTGGGGCTGACGGGGCCCGCCTTCACCACCCAGGCGGCCTGCGCCAGTTCGCTGGTGGCCGTCCACGTCGCCGCCGGGATGCTGCGCCAGGGCGACGCCGACGTGATGCTGGCGGGCGGAGTCCTGGTCGACCCGACCCTGACCGACGGATACCGCTACCGGCCGCAGCACATCTTCTCCGTGGACGGTCGCTGCCGGCCCTTCAGCGACGACGCGAGCGGCACCATCGGCGCGAGCGGCGTCGGCACGGTGGTGCTCAAGCCGCTCCGGCTGGCCCGACGCGACGGCGACACCGTCTACGCCCTGATCACCGGCACGGCGTTGAACAACGACGGCTCCGACAAGCTGAGTTACAGCGCCCCCTCGCTAGCCGGGCAACGCGAGGTGATCCGCGCCGCCCTGCGCCGCAGCGGCCGCGGCGCCGCCGACCTCGGCTATGTCGAGGCCCACGGCACCGCCACCCGGCTCGGCGACCCGGTCGAGGTCGGCGCCCTGCGCCAGGCCTTCGACCTGGACCGGTCCGGCCACTGCGCGCTGACCTCGGTCAAGAGCCAGATAGGACACCTGGGCGCGGCGGCCGGCGTGGTCGGGCTGGTACGGGCCGCGCTCGCGGTCCACCACGGCGTGATCCCGCCCAACGTCGGCTTCCACGCCCTCAATCCGCAGCTCGGCGCCGACCCCACGCCGTTCTACGTCCCCACCGAGGCCCGGCCCTGGCCCGCGGACCGGGACAGGATCGCGGCGGTGAGCAGCTTCGGGATCGGCGGCACCAACGCCCACGCGGTCCTGGAGGCCGACCGGCCGGCCCCCGGGACGACGGGCGCAGCCGGCCCGACGGCGGGCGACGCGGCACCGGGCACCCCCGTGCCTCCCTGCCTGCTGCTCTCCAGCAGCAGCGAAGCGGGCCTGCGCGCCGACGCCGCCCGGATCGCCGACTACCTGGAGGCCCGGCCCTCCGACTATGCGCAGGTGCTGCGCCACCTCCAGGCGGGCCGTCCCGCACGCCGCCGACGGCTGGCAGCGGCCTGCCCCGACGCCTCCGCCGCCGTGGCCTGGCTGCGCGGCGCGGGCCGGATCACGGACGCGGGAGCGGGGGAGGTCCGTACCGGGGCACCGGTTTCGAGCGAAGGCCTCACCGCCGAGGAGACGGCCGCGGCCTGGCTGTCCGGCGAGCGGATCGACTGGCCCGCCGGCCCTGCCCAGGCACCGTGGGACTTCCCGCCGCCGGCCTTCGAGCTGGCGGAGTTCGACTTCCCCCGCGCCACGGCGGCCCCCGTCCCGACGGCCCCGGACCCGGCCGGTCCGGCCGCCGCCGACGTTCCGCGGCGCCTTCCGGAGGACGCCTGGCTGCACCAGCCGCACTGGGCGCGGCTGCGTCGAGCGGGCTCGGCGATCGGCTCGCGCACCTCCCGGCCGATGGTGCTGCTCACGGACGGACCGGCGCCCCCGGAGGCGGTCCGCGCCTTCGAGGCCGCCTACGCCCGGGTGGTGCGGGTCCGTGCCGCCGGGGCGTTCGCCCGGCTGGGCGACGACGTCTACGAGGTCGACCCGGCCGACCCCGCCTCGCTCGGTCGGCTTCTCGACGCACTGGCGGGTCCGGGCACGGGCACAGGTTCGGGTGCGGGCGAGGACGGCATCGACTGGGTGCACGCGCTGCCGCTGGGGATCGGCGGCCCGGTCGGCCGGGACAGCCTGGCCCGGGCCCGCTGGGCCTGTCTGGACACGCCGGCCGCACTGCTGCGGGCCGTGGCCGACGCCGCCGGGCCACTGCGGCTGAGGCCGTGGTGGCTGTCGTACCGGGCGAGGCCGGTGGACGGCCCGGTGGAGCGGCCGGAGGCGGGCCTGCTGGCCGGTGCCGCCGAGGTGGCGCCCCAGGAGGGAGCCGGGGCGGGCCACTGGGTCGACGTCCCCGCCGCGGACCCCGCCCACTGGGCCGTACCGCTGGCGGCACTGCTGGCCGAGGCCGCGACCCCGGCGGCCGCGGCCGCCCTTCCGCGCCGGCTGGCGCTGCGCCAGGGCCACTGGTGGGAACAGGTCACGCTGCCGGTGTCCACGGCCGGCCCGGGCCCCGTCAGGCTGCCTGTCGGAGGCGTGCACCTGGTCCTGGGCGGCACCGGCGGGATCGGCCGCAGCATCGCCGGCTGGCTGCTGGAGAACGGCGGCGCCCGGGTCCTGCTGCTGGCCAGGAGTCCGCGGCTGCCGGAGGAGCTGACTCCCTGGGCCGACCGGGTCGAGCTGGTCGAAGCCGATCTCGCCGAGTCGGCGCCCGAGGAGGTGATGGCCCGTATCGGCCGCCGCACCGACCGTCTCGACAGCGTGATCCACGCCGTCGGGGTGGCGAGCGGCGGTCTGATCGCCCGGCGCGACGCCGAGGCGGTGGGTCGGGCGTCCGCCGCCAAGCTGCAGGGCGCCCTGCTGGTCGAGCAGGTGATCGAGCGCTACCGGCCGTCGGTGGCGGTGTACTGCTCGTCGATGTCCGCGGAGCTCGGCGGCGTCGGCCAGTTCGACTACGCGGCCGCCAACAGCCTGCTCGACGGCTTCGCCCAGTACCGGTCGTCCGGTGACGCCGGGACCACGGTCCGGCTCGGCGTGAACTGGGACGTGTGGAGCGAGGCCGGCATGGCGCTGCGCGCACCGGGGGCCGACGCACGCCACCGGGCGCACCTGTCGGTCGGGCTGACGGTGGCCGAGGGCAAGCGGGTGTTCGCGCGGGCCATGGGACTGCAACTGCCGCAGGTGCTGGTCTCCACCACGGACCTCCACGCATCCCGCGCGTTCTACTCGGCGCCCGGCGCCGGGGCCCTCGTGCCGCCCTCTCCTGCGCTGCCCACTGGGACGGTGCCGTCCGCCGGGACCGCGCCGGTGTCCGCCGGAGGCACCATGGCGGCCGAGACGGCCGACGGCAGCGCGGCCGTCCTGCTCCGCGACCGGCTGTGCGACTGGCTGGATCTCGACCGCATCGATCCCGACGCCCCGCTCTACGACCTGGGCGCCGACTCGCTGACCCTGCTCGACGTGATCGGCCTGGTGAAACGTCACTTCGATGTCGAGCTGGAACTGTCACGGCTCAGCCACCGGGTCTCCCTCACCGAGATCCTGACCCGGCTGTCCGAGGCGACACACGCCCGGGCCGTCGCCACGGAGGGCGTGGTTCCGGAGATCTGGCAGCAGGGCACCGGAACCGACGTGCTGTGCCTGGTGCACCCGGTCGGCGGCGACATCCAGGCCTACCGGTCCCTGGTGTCGGCACTGGGCCCCCGGCCGACCGTCTGTCTGATCGCCGATCCCGCGCTGGAACGGCCCGGTACCGCGGACTGGACACTGCCCGAGCGGGCCCGCCGCTACGCCGCCGCCCTGCGGGCGCGCTACGCGGACGGCACCCGGCGGCTGCACCTGGCCGGTTGGTCCTTCGGCGCCTGGGCGGTGATGGGGATGGCCGCGGAGGCGGAGGCGATCGGCCGGCCGGTCCACGGCGTCCACCTGATCGACCCGCCGCCGCCCGGTTCCGGCGGGCTCTTCCAGGAGTACGACGACGCGCAGCTCCAGGCGGTGTTCGCGCACGAGCTCGGCCAGGGCGGATCGGTGCCGGCCGGTCCGGCGGCCCACGGCTACGCCGAACGTCTGGTCCGGTGCTGCCGGGCCAACCTGCGGAGCATGGCCGACTACCGGATGCCGATGCTGAGCGCCACGCCCAGCCGGCTGTGGCTGGCCGGGCGGCCGGTGGAGGGGCTGCCCTGGGCGGGGTCGCCGGAGCGGCAGCGGGAACTGTGGCGTCCGTACCTCCCGGAACCCAGCACCTGGCACCGGCTCGACACGACGCACTACGGCATCGTCCGCCCGCCGCATGTGCACGCGGTGGCGGCGGCGATCGCCGAGGCGTCGGACGACCCGCCCGGGGACCGCGTCGACCGCCCCCGGGCGTGATCCGGCGCGCTCCCCGCACCGGCGGTCCGGGCGGCATCGGGCCCGGACCGCCGGCGGGGGCGCCCGGCGTCGCCCGGAGCGGCCGCAGGCCCGGTCCGCGCCAGCGCCAGCCCCTCAGCCGTCGCGCACCCGCGCCCCCTTCGACCGCCGCCGTCCGACCATCGGAGACCATCCCCCGTGAACCCCTACCAGGCACTACCGGCGCGCTCGTTCTGGCGCTCCGCTGTGGCCGAGCCGGACCCGCTCGCCATCGACGACCTCTGGACGCCCGCGTTCGCGATCGGGCAGGACGAGCCGATCCTCACCGCGGGGTCCTGCTTCGCCGCGCACATCGGCCGTGCCCTGCTGGAGCGGGGCATGAACTGGTACGACGCGGAGCCGGCCCCGCCGGGGCTGACCGAGCAGGAGCGCAGGGCCCGCCACTACGGGGTGTTCTCGTTCCGCACCGGAAACATCTACACCGCCGCCGTGCTGCGGCAGTGGCTCTCCTGGGCCTTCGGCCGCACGAACCCGCCCACCGGGGCGTGGCTGGACGAGGGCAGGTACCACGACCCCTGCCGTCCGTCCGTCGAACCCGGCGGCCACGCCTCGGCCGAGGAGATGCTGGCGGCCCGGGGGACGACCCTCGCCGCCGTCCGCGAGGCCGTCACGGAAGCCGGCTGCCTGATCTTCACCCTGGGCCTGACCGAGGCGTGGCGGGACCGCGCCGACGGCACCGTCCTGCCGTCCTGCCCCGGCACCGTGCGCGGCACCTTCGACCCGGACCGCCACGTCCTCCACCGGTTCACCTTCGACGAGGTCCGCCGCGACCTGACGGACGCCGTGGCACTGGCCCGCGAGGCCAATCCGCGGCTGCGGGTCCTGCTGACCGTCTCACCGGTTCCGCTGACCGCGACCGCGACCGGCGGCCACGCGCTCACCGCCAACACCTACGCCAAGTCGCTGCTGCGGACGGTGGCCGGGCAGCTGACCGAGGACCTCGACGACGTCGACTACTTCCCGTCGTACGAACTCATCACCGGCCTCCCGTTCCGGAGCAGGTTCTACGCGCCGAACCTGCGTGAAGTGACCTCCGAGGGCGTCGACTTCGTGATGCGCCACTTCATGGCCGGGCTGTCGCGGCCCTCGGCGGATCCGCGACCGGTCCGAACCGGTACGCCGGCCGCGGGACCGAAGGGGGTGGACACCTGTGACGACGCCGTCCTCGACTATTACCGCCCCCGCTAGGTTCCTGCTGCTCGGCGACTCGCACGCCGGCCCGATCGGACGAGCCGCGAAGGCCGCCCGGATCCCCTTCCAGGGCGGCCCGATCGGTGCCGGGCGCGAGTTCACCGACGACTTCTTCGCGCCGCGCGGGCACGACGTGGTGTTCCACAAGGCCGAGGCCGACGCCCACTACCGCGGCTTCCTGGCCGGCATGGACGCGGACGGCCTCGGGCACCTCACGGTCCCCCTGGTGTCCACCTTCGGCCTCAGCGCGCACTTCGTCGCCACCCGGGAGAACTGGCACCTCCACCGTGGCCGCGACGGCGGTTTCGCCCCGGGCTTCCTCTCCGGGCCGCTGTTCGACGCCGTCGTCCGCGCCACCGTCCGCGACGCGCTGGCCTTCTACCGCCACGCACTCGGCCTCGGCCTGCGGGTGCTGGCCGTGCTGCCGCCGCAGCGCGTACCGGAGCAGTCCGACCCGGTGGTGTTCACGGCCGCGCAGGAAACGGTCCGAAGCGCGCTCGACGCGCTCGGCGTCGAGCTCGTCGACCTCCGGGCCCGCACCACCGGACCGGACGGCTTCCAGCGCCCCGAGCTGTGCGAGGCCGACGACTCCATCCACGGCAACCTGGCCTTCGGCCGGCTGGTCCTCGCGGACCTGCTGGCACGCGGGCTGTGACGACACCGAATCCCCCCACCACAGGAGCAGGTCATGGAGCAGTACGAGCTGGACGCGGTCAGGGCCGTCACCACCAGGCCCGCCAAGGAGTACCGGACCGTCACGGTCGACCCGGTCACTCCGGTGATCGGCGCCGAGGTCTCCGGCGTCGACCTCTCGAAGGAGCTGTCGGACGACCAACTGGCCGAGCTGAAGCAGGCGTTCCTCGACCACCACGTCCTCGTGTTCCGCGACCAGGAGCTGACGGACGAGGACCACAAGCGCTTCGCCGGGCACTTCGGCGAACTGCGCCCGGTCAACCCGCCCCCGGTCGACGCGGATCCGTACATCCTGGAGATCAGCACCGGCGCCGAGGCGGACAACGTCGCCGGCAACGGCTGGCACGCCGACGGCACCGCCGACGCCGAACCCTCGCTCGGGTCGATGCTCCACATCACCCGCGTGCCGGAACCGGGCAGCGGCGGCGACACCCTGTTCGCCAACATGCACCTGGCGTACGAGATGCTGTCCCCGACGATGCGCGAGCTGCTCGACGGCCTGACCGCGATCCACGACGGCCTCGTCGCCTTCCAGGGCCACACCCCGCCCGAGGGGTACGTGATCCCCAAGAGCGAACACCCTCTGGTGGTGCGGCACCCCGACACCGACCGCAGGATCCTCTACGTCAACAAGGCCTACACCGCGCGCATCCCCCAGCTGTCGCCCGACGAGAGCCGGGCCCTGCTCGACCTGCTCTGCGCGCTGCCCGCCCAGCGGCCCCTGCTGAGCTGCCGCATCCGCTGGAGCCCCAACACGCTGGTGTTCTGGGACAACCGCTGCGTCCAGCACCACGCCACGTACGACTACCACCCGCACACCCGCTACGGTCGCCGGGTCGCGATCAACGGCGGGCCGCTCAAGGCCTGATCCGGTCCGCGCCCGGTCCGCGCCCGGACCTGAGCCCGGGGCCCGGACCCGGGTGCCGGACTCAGCTCCGGGTCAGGCGGCTTCCGCGCGGGCCAGGCAGGCGGCGAGGCCGTCGGCCAGCCGCGCCCAGGTGGCGCGCTCGCCGCGCTCGTCCCGCCGGTCGGCGTGCACCAGCACCACCGCGCGGACCCGGGCGGACGGCCAGGTCGCGGCGTAGGCGGCCGGGTCCGCCGCCGCGTACGCGGCCGCCACGGCGGCCGCGTTGGCCAGGGCGTTCGCGTCGGCATGGGCCCGCACGTTGGCCGTGGTGTTGAGCTCCGCGTAGGTCTCGCCGTACTGGGCGGCCTCGGCCGCGTCGTAGCCGTTCGCCAGCGCGTAGGAACCGGCGGCGGCCGCGGCCGCGGCGTAGGCCTCGGCGTACGGGTACGCGTGGTGGAAGAGTTCCCGCAGCTCCGGTTCGAGCGCCGCGCGCCACGTGCCCTCGTCGACCCGACCGCCGCCCAGGGCGTCCGCGTGCAGCGCCTGGACGCGCTGGTGCTGCGCGACGGACCCGCCGCGCCGTGCGCTCGCCTCGGTCAGCACCGGCCCGACGGCGGAGCGGTACCAGTCGTGGACCACGCTGAAGGGCACCCTGCCGTTCAGCCGCTCCATCTCCCGGCGCACACGGCGTGCCCAGGCCCGCGCGGCGTCGGCGTCCATGCCCGCGAACAGCGCCTCCGACACCTGCGCCAGCCAGGGCGGCACGGCCGGCCCCCCACCCGGCGCCGCCGCCCCGACCGGGGCCGGTGCGAGGGCGCCGAGGGAGGAGTAGAAGGCCGCGAAGGTCTCGGGAGTGGTCATCCGCTCTGCTCCTCAGGGGCTCGTCCCCGACCCGGGGGGAGAACGCCGGCCCGGGCGAGAACGCCGAACCGGTGAAGTCCGCTGGAGCGGTGGAGAAGTGGAGCTTCACCGGCCGCTCCGGTGAGGAGATCGTACAGGCGCGCAGACGGCGGGGGAGGGGTTCCCGGGGCCGCCCGCACCTCGGCCCGACCCGCTCTCGCCGCCACCGGGCGGATACCGCGGGCGGAGCGCGGGGTTCAGTCGCCGACGGCGAAGCGTTCGCCGACGTGGTTCTGCTGCTCGATCTCGTCGACGAGGGCCACCGCGTAGTCCTCGGCGGAGATGCGGCTCCTGCCCTCGGAGTCCACGACCAGGTCGTCGAGGGCGGTGCGGTAGGTGCCGGTGCGCTCGCCGGGCTCGATCTGTCCGGCGGGGCTGAGACAGGTCCAGCGGACGTCGTGGACGGAGCGGAAGAAGTCGAGGGCGTCGCCGTGGGCGTGCATGATCTGCAGCAGGGGCTCGGGCAGTCCTTCGGCGTCCCACACCTGCTTTCCGTCGGGTGTGCGCAGCGAACCGGCGCCGTTGACGGTGATCAGCCGCGGGGCCTTGCCGTCCAGCGAACGCAGCCCGGCCACCAGCGACTCGGCGGAGGGCGCGATGGTGGCGATGTGACCGGGCCCGTCGCTGCCGCCGACGGCGCTGACGACCACGTCCTGGCCCCGGGCCGCGGCGGTCACCGAAGCGGGGTCCAGGACGTCGCCGGTGATGACGGTGAGGCCGGGACGCTTCTCGGTGAGCCTCCCGGGGTCGCGGACGACGGCCGTGACGTGGTGGCCGCGGTCCAGCGCCTCGCGCAGGATGCGGCTGCCGATCATGCCGGTGGCGCCGTACAGGGCGATCTTGGCCATGGCGGGTCTCCTCGGGACCGGGCATCGGGTGGAGGCACCACGCTAGCCAGCGTGCCTTCGTCGCCCGGGAAGGCGCGCTGGCACCCCCGGGTCGCAGGAGGGTCGGCGCGGCCTTTTACCATCATGTCGCATTCTTCGACGGAGCTGCTGCCCGGTTGGCCGTGTCCCCGCCGTCCCGCACCCCGTACGACACGACGGCTCCACCGCCCGGCGGTGGAGCCGTACATCGAGGAGGAACGTCCATGCAAGCCCGGAAGATCGGCGCGGCCGCCGCCACAGCGGTGGCCCTCCTGGCGGCCCGCGACCTCGTGCAGAAGCGGCACGCGCTGCTCCGGAACTTCCCGGTGGTCGGGCACGCCCGGTACCTGCTGGAGACGATCGGGCCGGAGCTGCGGCAGTACATCGTGACCTCCAACGAGGAGGAGCGCCCGTTCAGCCGTGACCAGCGCACGTGGATCTACGCGTCGGCGAAGGAGGAGAACAACTACTTCGGGTTCGGCACCGAGGTCGACGTCGAGCACGTCCAGGGGCACGCCTACCTGAAGCAGCGCACCTTCGCCGGCACGCTGCCCGACGCGCACGACCCGCAGGCCCCGCTGCCCTCGGCCAAGGTGCTGGGCGGGCCGCGCGGGCGCGCCAAGGCCTTCCGGCCGGCGAGCGTGGTGAACATCTCGGCGATGAGCTTCGGATCGCTCTCCGGCGCGGCCGTCACGGCGCTCAACAAGGGGGCGGCGCTCGCGGGCACGATGCACAACACGGGGGAGGGCGGCCTCTCGCCGTACCACCGCAACGGCGGTGACCTCGTCCTCCAGCTCGGCACGGCGTACTTCGGCTGCCGCAACGAGGACGGCACCTTCAACCTCGACAAGCTCAAGGAGGTGGTCGCCGGCGCGCCCGTCAAGGCGATAGAGATCAAGCTCTCCCAGGGCGCCAAGCCGGGGCTGGGCGGGATGCTGCCGGGCGCGAAGGTGACGGCCGAGATCGCCGGGATCCGCGGCATCCCGGAGGGCCAGGACTGCGCCTCGCCGTCGCGGCACTCCGCGTTCGGCGATGTCGACTCGATGCTCGACTTCGTCGAACTGCTCGCCACCGAGACCGGTCTGCCGGTCGGGGTCAAGAGCGCGGTGGGGGAGATGGGCTTCTGGCAGGAGCTGGCCTCGCTGATGGCGCGCGGCGACCGCGGGGTCGACTTCGTGACGATCGACGGCGGCGAGGGCGGCACCGGGGCGGCGCCGCGGATGTTCGCCGACTCGGTGTCGCTGCCGTTCCGGATGGGCTTCTCCCGGGTCTACGGCACCTTCGCCGAGCTGGGGCTGACCGACGAGCTGACCTTCATCGGTTCCGGCAAGCTCGGCCTGCCCGAGAACGCCGCCGTCGCCTTCGCCCTGGGCGTCGACATGATCAACGTGGCCCGTGAGGCGATGCTGTCGATCGGCTGCATCCAGGCCCAGAAGTGCCACACCGACAAGTGCCCCACCGGCATCGCCACCCAGAACCCGTGGCTGGCCCGCGGCATCGACCCGGCCTCGAAGGCCGACCGGGCCGCCTCCTACCTGCGCACCCTGCGCAGGGAGCTGATGAAGGTCTCGGCGGCCGTCGGCGTCGCCCACCCGGCGCTCATCACGGCCGACGACTTCGAGATCATGAACGGCGACTACGAGGCCCGCACCCTCGCCGGTGTCTACGGCTACAAGGAGGGCTGGGGCGAGCTCGGCCCGCACCTCGCCGAGGAGATCACGGCGCTCCTCACCGGCGAGTCGGCCGCCGCCCGGAAGCCGGCGGTCTGAGGCACCGCCCGGAGCGGCTCCACGGGATCCGACTCCCGGCCCCTCGCGTGACGGCGACCAGCCGCCCGCGAGGGGCCGGGACGCGGCGGGACGCGAGGGGTGGCGGGAGGCCGATGGGACGTGAGGGACCGCCGGGAGCCGTCGGCACGCAAGGGGCGGAGGGGCGCCACCGGGACCCGAGGGGGTGCCGGGAAGCTGCCGGTCGATCTGCCGCAGCCCCCCGGGACGGCCGCCATAGCCTGGGCGCCCGGCGCGCAGGACCAGGCTGACGCGCCGCCAGAACGGCGTCCCCCGTGGCTCGCCGTCCCCGTCCGGAAGGATCCCAAGCCCGCCATGACCACTCTCCGCACCCGGGCCGCCGCCCTGGCGGCCGTCGCCGCCGTCGGGTTCGCCACCCTCACCGCCGGGACCGCCCACGCCGCCGCGGCAGCGCCGTCCCCGGCCGCCCCCTCGGTCGCCCAGGCGCCCGCCGCCGCGCCCGCCGCGGTCGCGGCGCTGTCCACGCCCACCCGCATCCCGGGCAACACCGCGATCTCCCGCAACCAGGCCTGGTACTCGCCGGACGGCCGGGTCGTGTTCGCCATGCAGGGCGACGGCAACGTCGTGCTCTACCGGGACAACAAGCCGGTCTGGGTGGCCCCCGGCGCCATGCCCGACGGCAACGTGCTGGTCATGCAGGGCGACGGCAACCTCGTCGTGTACTCCGCCGCCAACACGCCGCTGTGGAACAGCCAGACGGGCGGCCGCCCGGGCGCCGAGCTGGCCATCTACAACGAGGGCGCGATCGCGGTCGTCCTGAACGGCAAGGTCCTGTGGACCTCCGCCCCGTCCACCCCGGCGCCCCTCCCGGCCTGCCCGCCGTGGGGCCCGCCGCTCCCCGGCCAGATCGTCTGGCCGTGGTGCCCGACCTGGCCCTTCCCCGTGTAATCCTCCTGACCGGCTCTGCGGCCCCAGGTCCTCGCCCACCCGGCGGAGGACCTGGGGCCGTGGGCGTGGGCGCGGACGTGGATCCGGGCTTGTGTGTGGGCCCGATTCCCGTTCCCCGCGGGGGATTAAACGCCCAAGCCGTCGTTCCGTGAGATTCGGCCGTACATCTTGTGCGATGTCATGATCCGGCTCACACTTCCGATTTGCGAACACGTGTGCACAGCCACGTGGGCGCCCTTCACCCTTGCGCCTGCCGGGATCCCCGGCGGTCGGAGGGACGTTCCCTGTCACGCTCCCCCTGGGAAGAGGACTGATCGTCGCGCTCGCGCGGTCCGCCGACTCCCGCGCCGCCGGCCATCACGACACCCCACTCGCCGAGGGGCCCGGCGGCCGCCGCCGTCATCGCGCCCGAGCCCGAGCACCGGGGCAAGGGCAAGGACCACGAGGTGCGGCCTGCCGCGCCCGCCGGGTCGTCCGAACCACCCCTCACGCGAAGGAGCTTCGGATGAAGCACCCGCGCACCCCCACCCCCTGGCGCAGGCCGTTCGCCGCCGTCGCGGCGGTCGCCCTCGTCCTGGTCGGCGCGGCCTGGAACGCGAGCCCGGCCGGCGCGTCCGCGCCGCCGGCCCGTGCCGCCGGCGACGCCACGTCCGGCACCGACCCGATCACCCTGACCGTCGACGGCGGCGGACCGAGCCTGGTCCGGGTGAGCAGCGACCCGTTCACCAGCGCCGGCAGCCAGTACGCCACCGAGGTGGAGCCCGACACCTTCGCCTACGGCGGCACGATCGTCTCCGCCGCCCAGGTGGGGCGGTTCACCGACGGCGGGGCGGCCGGCCTCGGCTGGAACACCTCGTTGGACGGCGGCCTCAGCTGGCAGCACGGCATGCTGCCCGGCCTCACCACCCACTGGGGCGGCGGCAGTTGGGCCCGCGCCTCCGACCCCGCGGTCGCCTACGACGCCAGGCACGGCACCTGGATGGTGGCCGGCCTGGTCATCGACTCGGGACGCAACCCGGTGGGTGTGACCGTCAGCCGGTCCGCCGACGGCCTGCACTGGCAGGACCCGGTGCGGGCGGTCGGCCACGACGGCCAGGCCTACGACAAGGAGTGGATCGTCTGCGACAACACTCCGACCAGCCCGTACTTCGGCACCTGCTACGTCGAGGTCGACATCCCCTCCTCCGACAACCTGATGGTCATGTCCGCCTCCCGGGACGGCGGTGCCACCTGGTCCGCCCCGACCGGCCCGTCCGGCGTCAACCTGGGCCTCGGCGGCCAGCCGCTGGTGCGGCCCGACGGGACGGTCGTGGTCCCCTTCTCGACCGACACCACCTCGATCCGCTCCTTCACCTCCACCGACGGCGGCAGGTCCTGGAGCTCCACGGTCCTGGTCGCCGACGTCGTCGCGCACGAGGTCGCGGGCGGGCTGCGCGACGGCGAGGGCCTGCCCTCGGCGGAGATCGACGCCGACGGCAGGGTCTACGTCGCCTGGCAGGACTGCCGCTTCCGGGCCGGCTGCGCGGCCAACGACATCGTCTACGCGAGCTCGGCCGACGGCACCACCTGGTCCGCCGTGACCCGGGTGCCGATCGACCCCACCACCAGCGGTGTCGACCACTTCATCCCCGGCCTCGGCGTCGACCGCACCACCGCCGGTCGCACCGCCAGGCTCGGGCTGTACTACTACTTCTACCCGAACGCCGACTGCACCGCCGACACCTGCGAGTTGGAGGTCGGCTTCGTCTCCTCCACCAACGGGGGCGCCACCTGGAGTGCGCCGCGGACCGTCGCCGGCCCGATGTCGGTGTCCCGGATCGCCGCCACGAGCGGGGGCGGCATGGTCGGTGACTACCTCTCCACGTCCGTCCTCCACGGCAGGGCCGTGGCCGTCTTCGCGGTCGGCAGGACGCCGACCGGCGGCCAGGCCTTCGACGAGGCCATGTACGCCGTCGCGGGCGGCCTCGCCGTCCGGCCCGGTACCGTTCCCTCCAGTACCGGGCCGGTCGTCACCGCACCCGGCCGGGCCCGGCACCGTTCGCCGGTGACCCGCTGGTGACCGGCCGCTGACCGGTCGGGCCCGTCCTCCCACCCGACGGGAGGACGGGCCCTGCCCGCCTTCCGCACCGGACGGCCGGGCGGCGCCGTCCTCGCCCTGCCGGGCGAGCTGCGACAACCCTGCTGCCGACGTCCAGGGGCAGCCGGGATGTCAGTGGCCGATGAGATCGCCTCGCTGGGCACTGATGCGCTGACGGGAGATCAGAATGGCGATGGGACGTCCTCGGAAGGACTCGCGCGATCCGGTCGTGATCATGCGGGCGGCGGGACTGGAACCGCTGGCGCGGCGGGGTCCCTGGTCACCGAGTCCGCGCCGATGGTCGACGTCTTCGGTAGTGCCGGCGAGGCAGTTCGTGCCGTCCACGGATAGGGCGTCGTTGGACGTTCAGCCTGTTATCACACTGTCGAGCCATCATCCAGAAGTTGACAAAGGATCACCCGAACTAGTGACAGTCGGTGTACTCGATGATCACAACAGGCAATGCTCGGGTCAGCGCTGAACCTCATGTGAAAGGAACATCGACATGGCCGACGACGTCACCTACCAGGTCACCGTCAACGACGAAGAGCAGTACTCCATTTGGCCCGCGGACCAGGACCTCCCGCTCGGTTGGAAGGCCGAAGGCAAGACCGGCAGCAAGGAGGAGTGCATGGCGCACATCCGAGAGGTGTGGACCGACATGCGCCCCCTCTCGCTCCGGCGGGCGATGGGCGAGGCCGCCAAGTAGAGCCGGCTTCGCGACACCGCAACTCCGGAGCCCGCCCCGGCTGGACCCTTCAAGGTTCCTGGCCGGGGCGACTTGCTGTCCGCTCAGGGGTGGCCGGCCCGGTGGTGGAGCCGGCCTACAGCGGCAGTTCGACCACCAGTGGCCGGTGGTCCGACACCGGCGTCCTGGGCGCCCGGACCGAAGCCGCCTGGTGCGGTCCGAGCCCGGCCGCCAGGACGTGGTCGAGCTGTACCAGGGGGCGGTGCGAGGGAAAGGTCCGGACCCGGGCCGCTCGACGCCAGCCGGACCGGGTCGGCGGGCCGGCCGGCCGGGGCTTCGAGGACCTCGACGGGGAGAGGAGCTCGGCCGCGCCGAGCGCGACCGCGGGAATCGCGCCGACGATGTTGAAGTCGCCCAGCAGGACGTGCGGCCGGGGAAGGTCGGTGATCCAGCGGTGCACGGCGAGGAGTTGGCCGACGTTCCACCCCGGGACGAACGACAGGTGCAGCGCCACCGCGGTGAACGGGCCGCGCCGTCCCTGCAGGACGGCGGCCAGTGCCGTGCGCGGATGGTCGCGGATCACCGTGAGGCCCGCCTGCCCGGGAAGGCGCAGCGGGACGGCGAGGCGAGGCGCGCCGAACCGCCGGGCCCGCCAGCCGAGGACCGGCAGCCTGGACAGCAGCGCGATGCCGTGCGAGGGAACCTCGCCGTCGTGGCCCGCGCCCGGCGGACCGTACACCCGCAGGCCCGGTTCGGAGCGGTCGCGGACCCAGGTCCGGCCCGGCAGGGCCCGGGCGTGGAACGCCGAGGCGTAGCGCCAGTCCGCGGCACCGGTCGCCTCGGCGACCGCCCGCGCCTGGTCCACCCGGCCCGACCGCTCCTGGAAGCGGTCGAGCTCCTGCAGCGCCACCACCTCGGCGTCCAGGGACGCGACGGCGTCGACGAGCGGGTGCACGGTGGCGGTGCCGGAGGCCGTCGCCGGCGGGTGGCCGCCGGCCGGGAACCGCTGCCCGTGCAGGACGTTGAAGGTCGCCAGGCGCACCAGCGCGGAGCCGATCATGGATGGACGGTACAGCAACGGGCCGGGCCGCATCGGCGCCCTTGCTCAGTCGCTCTCCCCGCTCTCCTCGCTCTCCCCGCTCTCCTCGGGCTTCTCGGGCTTCTCGGTGGTGCGGGCCCAGGCGGTGCGGCGCTGGGATTCGTGTTCCTGGGCGAGGCGGCGCAGGAGGGCGAGGACCGGTTCGAGGAGGAGGACGACGATGGCGGCGTGCTCGGCGAGCCGCAGGGGGTCCTTGATGCCTTCGAGCTGGTCGAGGTCGAGGCGTGCGGCGGTGGCGGCGACCTCGGCGTAGGGGAGGAGGTCCTCGGTGCGGTAGCTGACGCCGAGGCGGTCGAGGTCCATCAGGCTCGCGGCGAGGGCCCGGCGGTGCGGTGAGTCCTCGGAGACGTTCCAGCCCATGGCGGCGAGCAGTTCGTCGACCCGGTGCGCCTGCTGGTCGACGGCCTCCGTCTCGGCGGCGTCCACGGGGGTGGGCAGGGCGTAGTGGACGACTCCGAGCCTGGCGAGCGGGGCGAGGGGCTCGTCGAGTGCGGCGAGGACGTCGCGGGTGGCGGCGATGGACAGGCCGCCGCGGGCGGTCAGGGCGCGGATCAGCCGCAGCCGCTGGACGTGTTCGTCGCCGTAGAGCGTGAGCGTGGCGCCGAGCGGTCGTCCGGGCGGCAGCAGGCCCTCGCGTACGTAGTACTTGATGGTGGCGACCGGTGTCCCGGACTGCCGGCTCAGGTCGGAGATCTTCATGCGCGCTCTCGCTCGGACTCGGTGTCTGTGATCAGTCTCGCAGGCCGTCGAATGGACTCCGTCCACTGATAGTGCCACTATCGGGCTGGATAGTGAAGGTTCCAGTTGGGCTTTTGAACAGCCACAACGCCAGGAACCGGCTGTTCGTCCCTACCTGGAGCGCCGTCACGGCGCGATACCGCAACCGGAGCACCATGCCAGCCCCAAGCCCCACCGGAACCGGGCGCCACGCCACGACCCCCGCCCCGCCCCGGAACTCCGGGAGGAGTGATGTCTGAGCCGAGCCGTGTCGTGAACGTG
Organism: Kitasatospora sp. NPDC127067; assembly: GCF_042724755.1. Classification (NCBI taxonomy): domain Bacteria; kingdom Bacillati; phylum Actinomycetota; class Actinomycetes; order Kitasatosporales; family Streptomycetaceae; genus Kitasatospora; species Kitasatospora sp. NPDC127067. The sequence goes on from NZ_JBHXEM010000068.1 coordinate 31,292, forward strand.
AGCGCCCGCGGACTGCTGCGCAGGAAGAGCCTGTGGCTGCCGTCGGCGGTGATCCTCGGCCTGCTGTCGTTCGTCCTGTCCCTGCTCTACCTGGGGGCCAACAACGACCCGGTCGGCTCGACGAAGGACATGCCGATCGCACTGGTCAACGCGGACCGCGGCACCCAGGTGGCCGGCCAGCGGATCGACCTGGGCGCGCAGATCGTCGCGCAGGTCACCGGGGCCGACGACCTGAAGGGCAAGGTCTCCTGGAAGCAGGTCGACCGCGCCACCGCCGACGACCTCCTGGGCAAGGACAAGGTGTTCGGGGCGCTCGTCATCCCGGACGACTTCTCCGCCACGGTCGCCGCACTCGCCGGACCGGCCCAGCACGACCCGCACCCCCCGACCATCACGGTGCTGACCAACCCCGCGGCCGGAAGCTTCGGCTCCTCCATGGCCACGGAGATCAACCGCAACGTCGTCCAGGCCACGTCCGTCCAGCTCGGCCACCAGCTCACCGAGCAGCTCGCGAAGCAGCAGGCCGCGCACCAGGCGGGCGCGGCCGCGGCGGACGGTTCCGCGGCGCACCAGGCCGCGCCGGGCGCCGCCGCTCAGCTGATGGTCACCGACCCGGTCAAGGCCGTGATCCAGGAGGGCCACCCGCTCGGCCACCACAGCGGCCTCGGCCTGAGCGCCTTCTTCTACACCCTCGTCCTGGTCCTGGGCGGCATGCTCGGCGCCAACGTGATCCACACCCAGGTGGACACGGCGCTCGGCTACATCTCCAGTGAGAAGGGCCCGTTCCGCAGCACGGCACCCGCCCAGCACATCAGCCGGACCCGCCACTTCGCGGTCGCCTCGGTGCTCATGGTCGTCCTCTCGGCGCTGACCTCGGCCCTCGCGATGGCCGCCGCCGTCGGCGTCATCGGCATCGACGCCTCCCACCTGCCCCTGCTGTGGCTCTTCGGGACCTGCGCCACGGCCGCGATGGGCATCACCGGGCTGGCCCTGCTCGCCGCCTTCGGCACCCCGGGCCCGATCGTGTCCATGCTGGTGCTGGTCGGCCTGGCGATCCCGTCCGCCGGCGCCACCATCCCGCTGCAGGCGCTGCCGGACTTCTACCGGTTCCTGGCCGACTTCGAGCCCTTCCGCCAGGTGGTCGACGGAGTCCGCTCCATCCTCTACTTCGGCGCGCAGGCCGACGCCGGACTCGGCCGGGCCTGGGCCATGGTCGGCATCGGCTTCGCGATCTCCGTCGCCCTCGGCCTCGCCGTCACCCGCCTCTACGACCGCAAGGGGCTGCACCGCAGCCCCGCCCGCGTGCCGCAGCCGGCCCCGGCGGCCGGGTGACCCGCCCGTGACGGGTCCGGTGCCGGCCCTCCCCGGGTCGGCACCGGACCCGCGCCATGACCGCCGGTCCGCCGGGCGCCGCCTCGGACAGCCGCCGGCGGCGACCCCGCGACCCCGCGACCCCGCGACCCCGCGACCCCGCGAACCGACTAACCGACGAGCCAGCACCACCGAGAGAACCGCCATGTCCCAGGACGCGCCCGCACCCCCGCCCCCGTCGGCCCCGCCCGTACGGCCGCTCGACCGCATGTACCGCATCATCGCGCTCTGGAAGGGGCACCTGGCGCCCGCCCTCAAGGAACACGGGCTCACCGTCGCCCACTTCCACGTCCTCGCGGTCCTGCGCCAGGCCGGGCCCTCCCACCGCCTGACCACCGGACAACTGGCCGCCGGCGAGATGGTCACCGGCTCCGGCATGACGGCCCGCGCGGACCAGCTGGAACGCAAGGGCCTGATCGCCCGTGAGCGCGACGTACGCGACCGCCGGATCATCCACCTCAGGCTCACCGACCGCGGCCTGTGCCTTGTCGACCAGGTCATCGCCCGGCACCGCCTGATGGAACAGCGGTTGATGGCCGGGCTCGACGACGGGGAACGCCGGGCCCTCGCCGGCCTGCTCACCAGGCTGGAACACCTCCTCGAAGGCGACACCGGCACGCCCCGGACCGGTCGGCAGCTCTGACCGAACTCGCGGCGCCGACCCGCGCCGTCCTGGCGAACCCGCGGCCCGCCGACCGCCAGGCCGGGACCCCCTCCGCGCTCGGCTTCCACCGACCGCCGCACGCCGTTCCCCACGGCCGGACCGGGGGGGCGAACGGGCGTCGTCGAGCACGGGAGGAGGGCGGTGCCGGGGTGGGCACCGGCGAGTTGCAGCGGCTGTGGGACCGGCTGACACTCGCAGCAGGAGCGGTGTCGCCGACGGGTCGGCCGCCGCGCCCGCCCCGGAGATGAGAACGGTCATGGCGTACGAGCCGGAGAGCCCCTTCCGGTCGCCCATCGTGGGTGACCTCAACCTGTCCCCGCCCGGCGTGGTGCTTCGCGAGGCCGCGGAGCCCGCGGCCGACCCGGAGCGGCAGCTGCCGATGCTGATCGAGCTGAACCTGCGCTTTCCCGGCGGACTCCAGGCGGTCCGCGACGAGTTCTACGCGCTCTGGGAGCACTACGCGGGGCGGTCGAGCGGGTGGTGGCCGGTGGAGGTCACCTCGGGGAGCCATGTGCAGCCCGAGGTGCCGCGGGGGCTCGCGCTGGTCGCGCCGAAGCTGTACCAGACCGTCCTCTCCCGGGGGGACCTCCGCGAGCTGGTGGAGGACGACCGGCAGTCCGCCGTCCGGACCGGGCGGCCGCCCGTCATCTTCCGGGTGTGGCCGGACTATCCGCTGGATCCCCAGATCGACCGCTCGGCACCCACGGTGAAGGCCAATGCCGCCTGGCGCGCCTACGACGCGCGCGGCAGCGGGATCGTGTGGGCGGTCATCGACAGCGGCATCGACGCGGCCCACCCGCACTTCTCCCGGCTGGAGCTCGCGGCCGAGGGGCGGGGCGAGGACCTGCCGCAGGGGCGGACCACCCGGTTGCACCGCGACTTCAGCTTCCTGGTGAACCCGGACGACCCCGTGGCGCAGCCGCCCGGCGGAGCGACGGGCCAGAACCCGGCGTCGCCGCTCGTGGACGACAGCGGGCACGGCACGCACGTCGCCGGCATCATCGCGGGCTGCACCCCGGAGGGCATGACGCCGCGGGTGGCGACGCCGGACGAGCCCGGGGACGGCGGATTCGTCGCCAGGGCCGGCGCGGACCGGCTGTCCGGGATGGCGCCGGACTGCGATCTGGTCAGCATCAAGGTGATGAGGCTCAGCCGCCAGGGCACCTATGTGACCTCCTCCAGCGCGGTCATCCGCGCGCTGACCTACCTGCGGACCGAGGTCAACGTGGACCCGGCGGTGTTGCGCGTGCACGGCGTCAACATGAGCCTCGGCTGCGAGTGGAGGCCCGACCAGTACGCCGCGGGCCAGTCGCCGCTCTGCCAGGCCGTGGGCCAGGTGGTCGCCTCCGGTGTGGTCGTGGTGATCTCGGCCGGCAACTTCGGTGCCCGGAGCACGGCCCGGGACACCGCCAACACCTCGGCCATCATGGGCTCGATCACGGAACCGGCACACACCGAGGACTGCATCGCGGTCGGCTCCACCCACCGGGAGGCGCCGCACGCGTTCGGCGTCACCTGGACCTCGGGAAAGGGCCCGACGCTCGACGGCCGGATGAAACCGGACGTCGTGGCGCCCGGCGAGTGGATCGCCTCGGCGGCCAGCGGCGACGTGCGGGCCACCGCCGGGCTGACCCCGGCCCCGGGGGATCCGGTGCCGGAGAGTCTGCTGACGTACGCCGAGCAGTCCGGTACCTCGATGGCGGCGCCGCACGTGTCCGGTGTGATCGCGGCCTTCCTGTCCGCCCGCCCGGAGTTCATCGGCCGACCCCGGGAGGTCAAGAGCCTGCTCACCGCCTCCGCCACCGACCTCGGCCGGGAGCGGTACGCCCAGGGGGCGGGCCTGGTGGACCTGATGCGGATGCTGGCGAACGTGTGACGAACCGGCGAACGGACGAAACCGACGAACCGACGAACGGCCATCCGAAAGGTCATGTGCGATGAGGCGACTGCCGACCGACGAGCCCGTGTGGGACCTCACCTTCGACGAGAAGGGGGTGCTGACCGCGCCGGCGGCGGGCGACTTCCTCGACGAGGTGACGGCCGAGGAGGTGACGGACCTGTTCGTGTTCAGCCACGGGTGGGGCGTGGACGAACAGAGCGCCCGCGTGCTCTACGACGCGATGTTCCCGCTGATCCGGCAGGCCGGAAGCGGCGCGGCGAACCTCGGCACGGTGGGGTTCGCGGGCATCCACTGGCCCGCGCTCTGGTTCCCGCCCACGCCGGCGACCCCGCCGGCGGCGGTCGCCTCGCCCCAGGCCGGGGACGGCGCCCTGCTGGACCTCAGCGCCGGAACGGCGGCCGTCTCCGGGGCGGACATCGCCGCGTCGCTGGGCAAGGGCTTCGCCGACCCCGAGCAGCAGCAGACGGTGACCGAGATCGGCCGACGCATCGACGAGGCGGTGGCGGCCGCCGGTGCGGCCGAGCCCGATGCGGCCAAGGAGCAACGACTGGTGCGGATCCACGAGTTGATCCGGTCCCTGGTGCCGCCGCCCGGGCCTGGCGGCGGGTTCGAGGACGCGGGCGAGACCGCGCTGCTCCTGGACGCCGATCCGAAGACGTCGTACCAGGCCGCCGCCGAGGCCTTCGGCAGCGCGCCGCCCGGCTCCTCCACGCAGGGCATCGGCGACTGGTTCCAGCACGCCGTGAACGGCGCGAAGGACGTGCTGCGGGTGCTCTCGTTCTCGATCATGAAGGCCCGGGCCGGCGACATCGGCCGGGGCGGCCTGGGGCCGCTGCTGGCCACCCTGCACGGCCGCTCGCCCGGCCTGCGGGTGCACCTCCTCGGCCACAGCTTCGGTGCCCGGCTGGTCTCCTTCGCCCTGGCCGGCGTCGGCGCCCCCGCCGACAGCCCGGTCACCTCACTCCTGCTGATCCAGGGGGCGTTCTCGCACTGGTCCTTCGCCCACGCCCAGGACAACCCCTTCGGCAGCGCGGGCGCGCTGAACGCCTTCGCGGACCGGGTGCACGGTCCGCTCGTCTCCACCTACAGCGTCCACGACTGGGCCGTCGGCGTGTGGTACCCGAAGGCGTCCTTCCTCGCCCGCCAGGACTCCGAGGCCGATGTCGCCGGACGCTGGGACGGCATGGGCGCGGACGGGTACCAGGCCGTGGCGCCGACCGGGGACCGGGTGATGCCGGCCGAGGGCGGCATCGACTACGCCTTCGTGCCCGGGACCTTCTACCGGGTGAACGCCGCCGCCGTCATCAACAACGTGGCGGGCGAGCCGTTCTCCGGTGCGCACTCCGACATCCGCAAGCCCCAGGTCGCCGTGCTCGCGGCGGCCGCCGCCGCGGCGCACGGGTAGTGGGTGCGGCGGTGGACTGACCACGGCCGTCGCACGCCGCCGCCCGGCCCGCTCGTACGGAGCGGACCGGGCGGCGGCGTCGTGCGGCCGGTCGCCGAGCGGGCCGATCGCGATGTCGGGCCGCGCCCCGCACAATTGGTCCAGACCTAATTGGTCCAGACCTATTGACTCCCCTTGCCGCCCCTCCTACGATCCGGTCCGGCACAGCCCCACATGTTTCCCCCACCTCACCCAGAGCCGGGCGTCACGCCCCCACGCGTCGGTCATGTCCATGACGCTCGGCGGAAAGGGAGCACAGCATGTTTCGTCGGAGGTCGCGCACCCCACGCCCGTCGGGCGGATTCCGCCCGGAGCGGACGACCGTGGAACGCGCAGTACGGGTGCACCGGACCGGCGGCCCCGAGCACGGGCCGACCGTCCTGAAGCGCTTCCTCGCCGGGGTGAGCGCCGCAGCCGTCATCGGCGCCGGCATCGCCGTGGCCGGCACCGTCACGGCCGGGGCCGCCACCCCCAACCTGGTGGCCAACCCCGGCTTCGAGAACGGGCTTTCCGACTGGACCTGTTCCGGCGGCGCGGGTGCGGCGGTGAGCAGCCCGGTCCACTCCGGCGCCTCCGCGCTCAAGGCCACGCCGACCGGCCAGGACACCGCCCAGTGCACCCAGACCATCAGTGTGCAGCCCAACTCCCAGTACACGCTGAGCGCCTACGTCCAGGGCAGCTACATCTACCTGGGCGCCACCGGCGCCGGTGTCACCAACGCCTCCACCTGGACGGCGAACAGCGCCTCGTACAGCCAGCTCGGCGTGGGCTTCACCACCGGGGCGAACACCACCTCGGTGACCGTCTTCCTGCACGGCTGGTACGGGCAGCCCGCGTTCTACGCGGACGACGTGTCGCTCACCGGCCCCGGCGGCAGCAGCCCCTCGCCGACCGCCACCACGCCGACCACCGCGCCTCCGACGTCGTCGACGCCGACCACCGCGCCGCCCACCAGCACACCGCCGACGACGTCGACGCCCACCACGACGCCGCCCACCACCACGCCGCCGGGCGACACCTGCCCCACGAAGCCCAAGCCGTCCGGCAAGGTCCTCCAGGGGTACTGGGAGAACTGGGACGGCGCCCTGAACGGCGTCCACCCCGGGATGGGCTGGGTGCCCATCACGGACAGCCGGATCGCCGCGCACGGCTACAACGTCATCAACGCCGCCTTCCCGGTGATCCTCTCGGACGGCACCGTCCTGTGGCAGGACGGCATGGACACCAACGTCAAGGTCTCGACCCCCGCCGAGATGTGCCAGGCCAAGGCGGCCGGGGCGACGATCCTGATGTCGATCGGCGGCGCCGCCGCCGGCATCGACCTGAGCTCCAGCACCGTCGCCGACAAGTTCGTCGCGACCGTCGTCCCGATCCTGAAGAAGTACAACTTCGACGGAATCGACATCGACATCGAGACCGGCCTGTCCGGGAGCGGCAACATCAACACGCTGTCCGCCTCCCAGGCCAACCTGATCCGCATCATCGACGGCGTGCTGTCCCAGATGCCCGCGGGCTTCGGTCTGACGATGGCCCCCGAGACCGCGTACGTCACCGGCGGAAGCGTCAACTACGGGTCGATCTGGGGCGCCTACCTGCCGATCGTCAAGAAGTACGCCGACAACGGGCAGCTGTGGTGGCTGAACATGCAGTACTACAACGGCAGCATGTACGGCTGCTCCGGCGACTCCTACCAGGCCGGTACCGTCCAGGGCTTCACCGCGCAGACCACCTGCCTGAACAACGGCCTGACCATCCAGGGCACCACCGTCCGGGTGCCCTACGACAAGCAGGTGCCCGGCCTGCCGGCCCAGCCCGGTGCGGGCGGCGGCTACATGGACACGGGCCTGGTCGGCCAGTCGTGGAACGCCTTCAGCGGTTCGCTGAAGGGGCTCATGACCTGGTCGCTCAACTGGGACGGCTCGAAGGGCTGGTCCTTCGGCGACAACGTCAAGCGCCTCCAGGGGCGTTGACACCCCGGAGTCCCCGGAGTCCCCGGAGCTCCTGAAGCCCCCGGAGCTCCCGGAGTTCCCGCCGACGTCCCCGCGCCCCGGTGCACCGCTCCGGGTGCGGCCCGGTCACCGACCGGAGCCGCGCCCGGCTCGGAGCCCGGGGCGCGGGCCGTCGAAGCCCTCGGGCGCGGGGGGCCGTTCGAAGAAGGTCTCCAGGACGACGGTCGCCTGGGTGCCGCTCACGCCGTCGATCGCGTAGAGCCGCCGCAGCACGTCCTGAAGCTGTTCGGGGGTCGCCGTCCGCACCTTGACCAGCACCGAGGCGCTGCCCGCGATGATGTGCGCCTCCTCGATCTCGGGTATCGCGGTGAAAGCCGGTGCCGAGTCCCCCATCCAGGCCGTGGAATCCACCATCACGAAGGAGAGCACCCCGAGCCCGAGGCTCCTGGGGTCCAGCTCCACCGTGGTGCGGCGGATCACGCCGCGCTCGCGCAGCTTGCGCACCCGTTCGTGCGCCGCCGCCGTGGAGAGGCCCACGGCCCTGCCCAGCGCCGCGTACGCCTGTCCGGCGTCCTGTTGCAGCAGGGCGAGCAACGCCCGGTCGGTGTCGTCGAGATGATCGATGGTCATGGTGGGACCATACCGTGTTCTGGCATACTCCCGATTGTCGGGACGGTATTCGGTACTAGGCGACACGGGGTGAATGATGTCCGGCTCCATCGGGTCCGAGCTGTACGAGATCCTGGACGATCGGTTCCGCCGCTGCACCAACGGCGACAGCCGGCTGGAGAAGCTGTACGGCGACTGCCGCTGGGCCGAGGGCCCGCTCTACCTGCCCGCCTGGCGCCAGGTGATCTGGAGCGACATCCCCAACGACCGGCTGCTGCGCTGGGACGAGGCCACCGGCACGGTCGGCGTCTTCCGCTCCCCGGCCGGGCACCCCAACGGCAACACCCTCGACCGCGAGGGCCGGCTGATCAGCTGCGAGCAGGGCGACCGCCGGGTGACCCGCACCGAGCACGACGGCCGGATCACCGTCCTCGCCGACCGCTACCGGGGCAAGCGGCTCAACTCGCCCAACGACGCGGTGGTCCGCTCGGACGGCGCGATCTGGTTCTCCGACCCGGACTTCGGCATCACCTCGGACTACGAGGGCCACCGGGCCGAATCCGAGATCGGCGCCCGCGACGTCTACCGGATCGACCCGCACAGCGGCGAGGTCCGGCTGGCGGCCGACGGTTTCGACGGGCCCAACGGACTGGTCCTGTCACCGGACGAGCGGCAGCTCTACGTCAACGACAGCCGGGCCGGGCACATCCGGGTCTTCGACATCCGGGAGGACGGCACCCTCACCGGCGACCGGATCTTCGTCAAGGGCGTCGGCTGCCGCTTCGACAACATCCGCTTCGACCGCGACGGCCGGCTCTGGGCGGCGGCCTTCGACGACGGCGTCCACTGCTACGCCCCCGACGCCACCCTCCTCGGCCGCATCCGTGTTCCCGAGCCGGTCTCGAACCTCACCTTCGGCGGCCCGAAGCGGAACCGGCTGTTCATCACCGCCACCACCTCGCTGTACTCCCTGGTGACGTCCATGACGGGCACCCACCGCGTCTCCTTCCAGTAGGAGACACGCCGGCCCGGCCGCTCGCGGCGGGGGAGCGCCGGCCCGTTGCGTCCCCGGTGGTCAGCCGGTGGTCAGCCGGTGAACAGGCCGGCGTTCCGCCGGACGAAGTCGCCCACGCCGGTGGCTGGGCGGCCGGTGACCTGCCGGACGCCGTCGGTCCGGCGGTCGTAGCGGTTCTCGGCGTGGAGGCGGGCCATGGTGGAGATGTGCCGGCGGACGTGTTCCGGCAGCTCCAGTGGTGCGAGGTCGTGGTCGATCCACTCCCGCAGCGGGACGTCGACGTAGCGGACGGGCCGGCCGAGGGCTTCGGAGGCCTCCGCGGCGATGGCCGGGCCGTCCTGGGAGCGCGGGCCGGTCAGCTCGTAGACCCGGCCGAGGTGCGGGGCCGGGTCGGCCAGGACCTCCGCGACGACCGCGGCGACGTCCGCGGCCGCCACGGGGGAGGTCCTGGCCCGCCCCAACGGCAGCCTGACGGTGCCGTCCCTGGCGATCGAGGACAGCCCGGCCCGGAAGAGCGGGTTCTCCAGGAACACGGTGGGCCGGACCTCGACGACGGGCAGGCCCGACCAGCTCAGCACCTGATCGACCAGCCACTGCTGCCGGTGCTGGTGGGACTCGCCGGCGGCGGCGAGTCCCAGCTCGGAGACGGTCAGCTGGGACATGTTCACGAACACCTCCAGCCGCCCCGCCTCCCGGGCCACGGCCGCCGCCGTGAGGGCGGCCTCCAGGTACTGGTCGGAGACGCCCATGCCGAAGTACGTCCGGCGGCAGCCGGCCAGGGCGGCGAGGACGTCGTCCGTGCGGGTCAGGTCCCCGACGACGACCTCGGCGCCGGTCGCCCGCAGGGCCCGCGCGCGCTCGTCCTCGCGGTGCACCAGGGCGCGGACCGGGAGGCCCCGCCGCCGCAGGTCCTCGACCACGGACCGTCCGACGCCCCCGACGCGGCCGGCGGCCCCGGTCACCAGGATCGGTTGCACGGTCTCCTCCGAAGTGTTCGGCCCGGCGCGGCGCGGGCCCGGTGCGGCCCGGCCCGGCCGGTCGTCAGATGGTGGCGGTGTCGATGACGAAGCGGTAGCGGACGTCGCTGGCGAGGACGCGCTCGTAGGCGTCGTTGATCCGGTCGGCGCCGATCAGCTCGATCTCGGCCGCCACGCCGTGCTCGGCGCAGAAGTCCAGCATCTCTTGGGTCTCGGCGATCCCGCCGATGCCCGAGGAGCTCATGCTGCGGCGCTTGCCGGCCAGCCGCCGGAGGTCGACCTCCACGGGCTCCTCCGGGAGGCCGACGGTGACCATGGCCCCGTCGGTGCGCAGCAGGGAGAAGTAGGCGGCGAAGTCGAGCGGGGCGGAGACGGTGTTGAGGACGAGGTCGAAGGTGCCCGCGAGCTCCTGGAAGGTCGCCGGGTCGCTGGTCGCGTGGTAGTGGTCGGCGCCCAGCCGCAGGCCGTCGTCCTTCTTGCGCAGGGACTGGGACAGCACGGTGACCTCGGCCCCGAGCGCGTGGGCGATCTGCACGCCCATGTGGCCGAGCCCGCCGAGGCCGACGACGGCGACCCGCGTGCCGGGCCCGGCGTTCCAGTGCCGCAGCGGGGAATAGGTGGTGATGCCCGCGCACAGCAGCGGGGCGGCCTTGTCCAGCGGCAGCGCGTCCGGGATGCGCACCACGTAGTTCTCGTCGACGACCACGTTCTTCGCGTAGCCGCCGTACGTGGGCCGGCCGTCCTTGCCAACGGCGTTGTACGTCCAGACCGGGCCGTCGTCGCAGTACTGCTCCAGGCCGGCCCGGCAGTTGTCGCAGGTGCGGCAGGAGTCGACCATGCAGCCGACGCCGACCCGGTCGCCGACCCGGAACCTGGTGACGCCGGGGCCGGCCCCGGTGACGACGCCCGCGATCTCGTGCCCGGGCACCATGGGGAAGACCGCCTCGCCCCAGCCCTCGCGGGCCTGGTGGATGTCGGAGTGGCAGATGCCGACGAAGGCGATGTCGATCAGCAGGTCGTGCTCGCCGACCGCACGGCGCTCGATGGTGGTGCGTTCCAGCGGGGCCTTGGGGCCCGGTGCGGCGTAGGCGGCGACGGTGGTGGTCATGGGAGTTCGTTCCCCCTTCTGCGGACGGAACCGCGATGGTCGGATCGGGCCGCGTCGGCCGGGCCGGACGGGTCGGGTGAGCCGGACGGGTCGGTCGACCAGCACGTCCACGGTACCCACGAGGACGGTGCGCCGCGCTGCCGGCCCGGCCGGGGAGCGGCGGAACCCGCCCCGGGACGATCACGGTCGGGCAGGCCCGGAGGCGCCTGGCGTGACCGCATCCGAGTGGGTGATCATGATGTGACGTCCTGTCATGTTTGTTTGACGAGAAGGTGTTCTCCATGTTGGTCGACTGGCCCACCGAAGTGTTCGCGCTCCGTCTGCACCGCATTCCCGGCCTGGTGGCGGGCGCCGCGGCGGGAAGCCCGGAGGGCACCCCCGTGGTGCTCGGGCCGGAGACCGGCGGTGAGGGCGAGCGGTGGGTGGCCGAGCGGTTCCGGGTGCTCAACCACCGGATCCGGCACGCCGCCACCGGCCTCTACCTGACCGCCGAGGGAACGGGCCGGGGCGCCGCGGTCACCCTGCGGCCCAAGTTCCCCGACACCGGCAGCGACTCCTCCTACTGGCGACAGGCCTGGCGGGCCTACGTCCAGCGCGACACCGGTCGGCTGATGGCGATCAACGACTCCTCCAACTGCCTCCTCGGCCTGGCCGACCCGGCCGCCGACCGGCCGGGCGGGCCGCTGGTGCTGGAGAAGGGTGCCGGCGCCCAGGACCTGTCCTGCACCGCCTGGGCGCCCGCGCCCGTCCCGGCGCCGGAGCCCGCGCCCGCTCCGGCCCCGAAGGTCACCGACCTCCCGGTGGGTACGGGACGGGTCCGGGTGCCGGCCCGCCGCTTCGAGCGGTACGGGCGGATCGTCGAGGAGATCTTCGGGGAGACGATCTTCCGGGAGGTCCCCGGCGAGCTCCTCACTCCGGGCACGCGCATCGAGACCTTCGACTTCGACCAGTACTCCCAGGGCGACTGGTACCGGGAGGGCCGGGAGGGCACTCTCGTCACGTTCACGGACAGCTACGAGACGGCGGGCGCCGCGCGCAGGGCCTTCCACCGGCTGAAGGGGGAACCCGCCCGCTACGTGGACGCCGCCGAGGTGGACGTTCACTACGTCCCGCCGAAGCTCGTCGCCCGCACCAACTTCCCCGCCGCGCTCTTCGACGACGTCAGCGGCGCCCTCGTCCGGACGCCGTACCGGCTGGCCAACGGGCACGGCTTCTACCACCGGCCCGAACGCCGCGAGGGCCTCTACTTCCCCAGGCGCGACGGCGCCGGCACCGTCGTGCAGTGGAACAAGACCTGGATCGCGGACAACGACACCACGTCCAAGGTCTTCCTCTGCTTCGACGGCCGGTACTTCATCGACCAGATGGACATCACCTGGGCCGACGGGGAGAAGAGCTGACGCGGGATCCCGCCACGCCGCATCGGCACTGAACGTCCCCGGTGAACCGCCCGTGCCCCGGCGTGCGGATCGCGCAGGGGGAGCCGGCAGGTCGAGGGCCGGCTCCCCGGGGACGGGCGGCCTCGGGGGACATCCACGACGGCGCCGGTGACCGGGTCGGCCACCGGAACGGGACGTACGGCACCTGCGGCGAGTACCGCACCGAGCCCGGGCCCTCCCGCGGGCCCGACCGCGCAGGTCGAAGGGCTGCCGGTTGTTCGGCGTTTTGTTCAATGACCGAGGACCGAACCAGAACAACCCCGGTGCGCTACACCAGTAGCGCACGCCACACCCGTGTCGTGCGCGGGACCAGGACCGTGGGCCGCGACAGCGCCGGACACCGGGAGAGTTCACCGAATGACGACGCTCTGCATCGCGAACAACCGCACCGAGGAGATGGTCGGGGACCTCACCGGGGCGACGCCGCTGGAGCAGCTGTTCGCCGGGTGCGGGGCGCAGCGGATGCTCTGGTGGGCCGAGGACGGCGACGTCCTGGTGCTGCCCTGGGGCCCCGACCCGGAGTACCTGGCGTACGTCGCCGGGCTGACCGGGGTGCGGGCCGACAGCCTGACCTTCGTGGTGCCGCCGCCGGGCGCCCACGGTGACCAGGTGCTCACCACCGACCGCCTGGTCGACCCGGGATTCCTCGCGGAGCTGCACAGCGCCCTGGACGGGCGCACCGTCGACGAGGTGCTGGCCGTCTCGCCGAACGGCGCGGTGGCCGGGCTGGCGGCCGCACTCGGCCTGGCGCACGCGATGCCAGGCCAACCCTTCGCCGCGCAGGGAGGCAACGCCCTGGTCAACAGCAAGGCGGGGTTCCGGGCGCTGGCCGCCGGCGTCGGGGTGCCGATCCCGCCCGGGACGGTGGCCGGCTCGCCGGCCGAGGTCGAGGCCGCCGTCGAGCACCTGCTGGGGCAGGGGCAGAGCGTGATGCTGAAGGTCGAGTACCAGGTGGGCGGGCTGGGCAACGAGATCCTCGCCCGGGACGAGAAGGTGGAGGCGGTCGGAGCCGAGCGGGTGGTTCCGCTGCCGGACCGGGCGGCGGTGGCCGCGTACGTGGCCGAGCGGTGGACCTGGCTGACCGGCGGGCGCGGCCAACGGGTGGTGGTGGAGCGGTACTTCCCCGACTGCGCGCCGTTGTACGCCCAGTTCCTCGTCGACGACGCGGCCGTGGTGCTCGCCGGCTGCGGTGAGATGGTCATGCGGCCGGTGGTGGTCGGCGAGATCACCCCGCCGGTCACCCCGGACGCGGGCGTCCTGGCCGAACTCGTCGAGCAGGGCGCCCGGTTGTGCGAGTCGCTGCGGGTGATCGGCTACCGGGGCACGGTCAGCGCGGACGCCGTGCTGGCGCCCGGGGGCGAGATCTACTTCCACGAGACCAACGGCCGGCTCACCGGCTCCAGCCACCTGCACGACATCTTCGCCGCCCGCCTGCTGCGCGAGGAGCACCGCGGCTCGCGCCACCTGCTGGAGCTCGCCGGCCTCAAGGTGCCGTCCTTCGCCGAGGCCGTGGCGGCGCTCGGCGCGGCCGGGCTGGCCTTCGACCCGCGGACGGGCACCGGCGTGCTGTACAGCAGCGACTTCGGGCCGGCCGACGGCTCGGTGATGTACTGCGTGGTCGCCGAGAGCCCGGAGGCCGTCCGTGTCCTGGAGAGCGCGCTGCTCGCGCTGTTCGCCGGATGAGGCCCGGGGCGGGCGTGAACGAGACGACCGTGAACGAGACGACCGTGAACGAGACGACCGAGATCGAGGTGACCGTGAACGAGGTGGCCGTGGACCAGGCGGAGGCGGAAGGGGACGAGGTGGCCGCGGACGGGAAGGGGATGCGCGCGGCGGTGATCCACCGCTACGGCGGGCCGGAGGAACTGTGCATCGAGACGGTGCCGGAACCGGTGGCCGGGCCGGGCCAGGTGCTGGTGGACGTCACCCTGGCCGGGCTCAACTACGCCGACCTGGAGATCCGCGCCGGCGAGTACCTGCAGCTCCCGCTGCCGCTGGTGCTCGGCGTCGACGCGGTCGGGCGGCGCCGCGAGGACGGCCGGAGGGTCGTCGCGCTGCTGCGCACCGGCGGCGGGTACGCCGAGGTGGCCGTCCCCGAGGCGGCGCACACGGTGGAGGTGCCGGACGGCGTGGACGACGAGCAGGCGCTCGCGCTGCTGGAGCAGGGGGCGACGGCGTACGGCGCGCTGGTCCTGGCGGGGCGGCTGCGGCCGGGCGACGCCGTCGGGGTGTCCGCGGCCGCGGGCGGGGTCGGTCACCTGGCGGTGCAGCTGGCCAGGGAGCTGGGGGCGGCCCGGGTGGTCGCCCTGGCCTCCACCCCGGAGAAGCGGGAGTTCCTGCGCTCGCTGGGCGCCGACGCCGTGCTGGACTCCGAGGACCCCGACCTGGGCGAGCGGCTCGCGGAGTCGGGCGGGCTGGACCTGTTCGTGGACTCGGTCGGCGGCCGGGTGCTGCGCGCCGGGCTGGCCGGACTGGCACCCTTCGGGCGGCTGGTGTCGGTCGGGGCGCGGGAGGGCGTGGAGGACGGCTTCACGATGGGCGAGCTGACCGAGCGCTCGGCGGGGGTGCAGGGCTTCTGGCTCAGGCATGTGCTCACGGACCGGGCGCTGTTCGAGAGCATCGCCGACCACCTGTTCCGGCTCGCCGCCGAGCGGCGGGTGGTGGCGCGGATCGACCGGACCGTGCCGCTGTCCGGGGTGGCCGCCGCGCACCGGGCGATGGCCGCGCGGCAGACCATGGGCAAGGTGCTGGTGGACGTCCGCCGCGAGGCGTGAACGAAGCG
>NZ_JBHXEM010000069.1:0-45864 GCF_042724755.1 Kitasatospora sp. NPDC127067
GTCGGTGGGCCTCCCGCTCCGCCGCACCGCCTCCGGTGGCGGTGAGGTGCAGTGGGGTCAGTAGGGCAGGGGCCGGTTCTCGCGGGCCCACGCGCGTTCGGCCTCGCTGCGGGGCGGGGGCGGGGCGATGCCGTCCGTCATCCACAGGTCCTGGGGCGTCTCGTCGATGTGGAACTCGCAGTACAGGCCGCGCTCGGCGGTGTGGGGTGCGAGGAGGGCGGCGAGGCTCTCGCGGGTGTGCCGGCGCGCCTGCGGGTCCGCGTTGTGGCGGGCGATGTGCTCGACCACGATGCGCACCGCGCTGTCGGCCGGTTCGCCGCCGACGTGGAAGGAGTCGGCGGCGATCTCGTGGAAGAGGGTCATGACGTAGAACCTCGGCAGCCCGATGCGGGTGTAGAACCCCGTGACGTCGCCGGCCAGTTGACGCTTCTGCTCGGGGGTGTAGGTGCCGGGAGGGTGGTAGACGTGCCACAGCGGCATGGGGTGTGCTCCTCGGTGTCGGTGTCGGTGTCGGTGTCGGTGTCGGTGTGCGTCGGTGCGCGTCGGTGCGCGTCGGTGCGTGCCGGCCCTGGTGCGTCGGTCCCGGCGCGGGGGTCAGCGGCCGATGCGCACGGTGAGGCCCTCCACCGGCCCGGACAGGGCGGCCTTGACGGCCCGGGTGGCGTCGTCGACGAGGACCTCGCTCTCGCCGCGCGCCAGGGCGTCCAGCACGATCCGGGCGACCTCGGCCGGCGGGACCTTCTCGACCGGGAGGGCCGCGACCATGTCGGTGTCCGCGAAGCCCAGGTGCACGCCGAGGACCTGGGTGTGCTGGGCGGCGAGCTCCAGGCGCAGGGAGTTGGTCAGCGACCACAGCGCCGCCTTGGACGCCCCGTAGGCCCCGGCGCCCGCGCCCCAGGACAGCAGCGAGTGGACGTCCACCAGCGCGCCCCCGCCGCGCGCGGCCAGCACCGGCGCGAACGCCCGGGCGACGCGCAGCGGGCCGAGGACGTTGGTCTCGAAGGTGGCCCGGACCTCCTCCAGGTCACCGGTCAGCAGCGGCCCCGGGTACAGGACGCCGGCGTTGTTGAAGACGATGTCGACGTCGTCGGCGGTGGCGGCCGCGGCGGCCACCGAGGCGTCGTCGGTGACGTCCAGGGCGAGGACCTCCGCCCGCGGGTCGCCGCCGGCGCCGGGGGAGGGGGTGCGGGCGGTGGCGTAGACCTTCCCCGCGCCGCGCGCCAGCAGCTCCGAGACGAACGCCCGGCCCAGGCCGCGCAGGCCCCCGGTCACCAGGACGGTGGAGCCTTCGATCACGGTCATGCGCATCTCCTCGCTCTTGGGGCGGCACCGGCCGTGACTGGCGGCGCCGCAGCGTTTAGATTATTACCATCATCTAAATGGGATGGGAAAGTGGACCCCAGGAACACCACCCGGGAACACCGCCCGGAGCACCGCTCGGGAACAGCACCGCCGTCCGACACGAGGAAGGGAGCCGCGGCATGCCCCGCGTCTCACGCGCCGAGGCCGAACGCAGCCGCCGCCGCGTCATCGACCACACCGCCCGCCTGATCCGGGAGAAGGGCCCCGACCAGGTCAGCGTCCCCGAGGCGATGGCCGCCGCCGGACTCACCCACGGCGGCTTCTACCGGCACTTCGCCTCCAAGGACGACCTCCTCGCCCAAGCCCTCGCCGCCGCCTTCACCGAACGCCGCGAAGCCATGGAACGACTCGCCGACCGGCCCGGCGACCAGCCCGCCGGCCGGCCCGGCGACCAGCCCGCCGGCCGGCCCGGCGACCGGCCCGCCGACGACCGCACCCCCCGCGCCGAGTTCCTCGACCGCTACCTGTCCGAACCGCACCGCGACCACCCCGGCCACGGCTGCGCCGCCGCCGCACTGGCCGCCGACGCCGCCCGCACCGAACCCGGCTCCCCCCTGCGCACCGCCTACACCGCCGGACTGCACGAACTCGTCGACGCCCTGGCCGCACTGCCCGAAGGCGCCGGACGGCAGGAGACCCTCGCCGACCTGTCCACCATGGTCGGAGCACTGCTGCTCGCCCGCGCCAGCGACGACACCGCACTGTCAGAGGAGTTCCTGACCGCCGCCCGCCACCGCCTGGCCGGCGGGGACTGGGCGGACGGGGGCGGCGACGGGGCACCGCGGACCGCATAGGGTCCGTACGTGACCGGGCGGACCCGGACGGAACCAGCGGAAGGACGGACCGTGCCGATCAGAGGCGTGATCTTCGACGTCGACGACACCCTGTTCGACTACTCGGGCTCGGAACAGGCGGGCATCCTCGCCCACCTGCACCACCTCGGCCTGCTGCACCGCGTCCCCGACCCGCAGAGCGCCGTGACGCTGTGGCGTGAGGTCATGCAGGAGCAGTACGCCCGCTTCCTGGCCGGCGAACTGACCTTCGCCGGGCAACAGCGCGAACGCGCCCGCCAGTTCCTCGCCCGCCTCGGCGAGGACACCGCCACCATGCCCGACGGGACCGCCGCCGCCTGGTTCGCCGGCTACACCGCCCACCGCAACGCCGCCTGGACCGCCTTCCCCGACGCCGCCCCCACCCTCGCCGCCCTCGCCCCCACCCACCGCCTCGGGATCGTCTCCAACGCCCCGATCGACCAGCAACGCCCCAAACTCCACGCCACCGGCCTGTTGCACCACTTCGACGACACCGCCCTCGTCGGCTCCGACCGGCCCGGCGAGGCCAAACCCGACCCCGCCATCTTCTGGACCGGCTGCGCCCGCCTCGGCCTGCCCCCGCACGAAGTCGCCTACGTCGGCGACAACTACGACCTCGACGCCCTCGGCGCCCGCAACGCCGGCCTGCACCCCTTCTGGCTCGACCGCACCGCCACCCGCACCGCCCCGGTCGACGACGGCATCCACGTCCTGCACACCCTCACCGCCCTGCCCGCCGCCCTCCACCCCTGAGCCGGGCCGTCCCCGCGCACAGAAAGTCGGCCGGGCCGACTTTTGGCGCAGGCGGGAGGAGAAGCGGGGCCGGGTGAGCGCGCGGGAAGTCGGTGTGGCCGACTTTTGGCGCCGAGGTGGGGCTCGGGTCCGAAGCCCGTTCATCACCCGGGCCCGTGCTGCGTGTTGCCCGTGGTTGGTTTCGCCTGTCGGCCGGGCCTGTGTGCGGTTGTTGTGGGGGAGTGGGAAGTCGGCGGGGCCGACTTTCCGCGCGCCGGCTGCTCCCGGGGGCCGGGGTCAGTCGGTGAGGCCGAACATGGTGCGGCAGTCGGCGCTCAGGCCGGTGACGGTGACCGGGGTGCGGGCGTGTTCGGCCCAGGCCTCGGAGCTCAGGCGCAGGCGCTCGGAGACCACCACCCGCCCGTCCAGGACGTCCCGGTCGATGCCGTCGCCGCGGTAGCCGAGCTTGCGCGAGACGGCCAGGGAGGAGTGGTTGTCGGCGAAGGAGAGCGAGGTCGCCGAGCGCGCGCCCAGCTCCGCGAAGGCCAGGTGGAGCATCGCGGCCCGCATCTCGGTGCCCAGGCCCTTGCCCTGGTGCTCCAGGCCGAGCCAGGAACCGGAGACGATCTCGCGCCGCACGCCGAACTCCTCGGCGCGCATGTCCTGGATCCCCACCGGGCGTCCCTCGTGGAAGGCGACCAGGTCCAGCGCCCAGTGCTGCGTGCTCCAGCGGCCCAGCCGTGCCCAGTGCGACTGCATCACGTGCCGGGCGCGTTCGGCCGGCGGCAGCTCGCCCCACGGCGTCAGGAACGGACGGTCCTGGGGCAGGTGGACGCCGCGCGCGGCGACGTCCGCCACCTCGGCGAGTTCGTCCTCGGTGGGCAGGCGCAGCTCCAGGCGGGGCGAGGTCACGCGCAGCCCCCGCAGGGGCCAGTGGTCGGTGATCATCGAACCAGTGTGCCCAGCGGGCGCACGGCCCGCACCGCCATTTCCACCCGGCTCGCCGCCCCCCGCGTCCCGCCTCCGCTCGCCACCAGCGCATCCCGCCCCGCGTCCCGCCCCGGGTGTTCCGCCCCGCTTTACGCCTTCCGGGCGATACCGACAGTGACCCAGCTTGACGCACAGTCACCTAAGGTCATGTTATGAGTGCACGAAGTGATGCTCTGCTCGTCGGAGAACCGCCACCCCCGCACCGTCTGCCCACCCTCACCGCCCTGCGCTTCGCCGCCGCCCTCGCCGTCTTCCTCTTCCACGCCTTCCTCGTCACCGACCCGCTGCGCCCCCGGGCCCCGCTCGGCTTCTTCGCCGACCCCCGCCTCGCCGCCGCCCTCGCCCACGCCACCTCCAAGGCCGGCTACGCCGGGGTCTCGTTCTTCTTCGTCCTCAGCGGCTTCGTCCTGACCTGGTCCGCGCGGGACGGTGAGCGCCCCGCCGCGTTCTGGCGCCGGCGCCTGGCCCGGATCTACCCCAGCCACCTGGCGATGTGGGCCGCCGCCGCCCTCCTGTTCGCCTGGGCCTGCCCGGTGCGGGTCTGGCTGCCCAACCTCCTGCTCGTGCACGCCTACTCGCCCGACCCGAACATCAACTCGGGTATGAACATGCCCAGTTGGTCGCTGTGCTGCGAGGTCCTGTTCTACCTGCTGTTCCCGCTCCTGCACCGCGCCGTACGGTATCTGCCCGAAGGTGCTCTGCGCCCGGCCCTGGCCGCCGTCCTGCTGGTGGCCGCGGCCGTCGCGGGAGCCGACGCCGCCCTGCTGCCGGCCCACCCCCGCATCCCCCAACTGCCGGTGTCGCTCGACCAGTTGTGGTTCGGTTACCTCTTCCCGCCGGCCCGGCTGCCGGAGTTCGTCCTGGGTATGCTGCTGGCCCGGGCCGTCGCCGCCGGTCTCGCCCCGCGCATGCCCCTCGCCCCCGCCGCCCTCCTCGTCGCGCCCGCCTACGCGCTCACCCTCACCGTCCCCTCGCCCTACGACTTCGTCCTGCCGATGGCCCTGCCGATCGCCCTGGTCATCTGCGCCGCCGCCCACCACGACCTGCACCCCGGCGGCCCGCGCCCCGCGCCGCGCCGCCTGGCCCAGTGGCTGGGCGGCGTCTCCTTCGGCTTCTACCTCTGCCAGGGCGTCGTCCTCTTCCACGGCCGCCCCCTCGTCCTCGGCGACCGCACCTACCCGACCCCGATCGCGGTCCTGCTGACGTTCGCCGCGTTCGCCGCGACCCTGGCCGCCGGGGCCCTCGTCCACACCCTGGTCGAACGCCCGGCGGTACGGTGCCTCGCCCGCCGCCGTGGCACGGCGGGGGGAGACCTGGATAGGCTCCGCCCATGTCGAGCCGGCACCGATCGAGGGGATTCACCGCCGCCCGGCTCTCGATCATCGACGAACTGAGCATCCTCCCGTTTCCCGAGCGGGAGGTCCGGCCGGGGACGGACCGTCGATGGGGTGGGCCCGGACACCATGTGGCAGTGCTCGGGGAGAGCCGGGACTTCTGGGACGACCGCAGCGAAGAGATCGTCGAGGCGGCCGAACAGGAGCTGGAAGCCGACCTCCACGCACTGACGGCCGTTCTGGCCGACCGCTGGGGAGATCCGGCGACGGTCGAACTGTGGCCGTATCTCGGGTTCGACGACCCGGATCCCGAATCGGCGGCTCCGGAGCCGCTGGGCTTCCTGTGCAACGTCGCCGGCACCATGCGCGTGTGGTGGCTGCCGTCCGGCGGCCGTTGGCTCGCGTTGGCCATCGGCCAGGCCGATCCGGAGTTCCCGTTCGAGCTGCTGGCCGCCGTCGGTGAGGAGTCCTCGCTTCCGCGCTGAGCCGCGGCGCGCAGGGCCGCCGTTCCGGCGGGCCGCCCGGTGGCGGCAGGTGGCGGCCGGTGCCGGTGCCGGTGCGGGGGGCCGTCAGTGGCCGGGGGTGGGGCGGTCGAGGGCGGCGACCTCGCGGACGGCGTCGGCGATGGCGCGGAAGTCCTTCTTCAGGATCGCGCCGTGGTTGCTGGGGACCTTCGCGCTGATCTCGATGTGCGGGTTGCGCTCGGTCACCGCGGGCAGGGCCGCGCGGATGATCTCCTGCTCCTCGCCCTTGCTGCCCAGGGACACCCCCGAGGCGACCACGTACCGGGTCGGGACGGTGACGGCGTCCAGCACCGGGCCCAGTGCGCCGGCGCTGCCGATCCTGCCGAGCTCGATGTTGCAGTCGGACATCTGCCGGTGGGTCATCCGCGGGGTCAGGCCGGTGGGGCGCATCAGCGCCATGAGCGGCGCCCACTGCCGGAACTGCCTGCGGATGCGCTGCTCCATCTCCTCGGTGAGCCAGTCGTAGGGCTGCGCGCCGTCGACCAGGACGGCGCCGATGGTGCGCCGCGGGTTGCGCGAGGCCTGGTGCGCGCCGAGGAACGCCCCGTAGGACCAGCCCACCAGCAGGGCCCGCTCGACGCCGCGGGCGGTGAGGACGGCGTCGATGTCCCGGACGGCGGCCTCGAAGGAGTAGTCCGCGGAGCGCTTCGACCGGCGGCCGCGGGCCCGCTCGTCGTAGGTGATGTGCCGGAACCGCGGGCCGAGTTCGGTGATGACGCGGCGCCAGTAGCCCTGGGTGGCGAACTGGCCGTTGAGGTAGAGCACGGGCAGGCCCGGGCCGCCGGTGTCGGTGACGGCGAGGGCGGTGTCGTCGACCGGCAGCATGCCGGTCCACGCGCTCGGACGGGTGGTGGGTGTCGCGTTGCCGGTCATGGTGTCCCCCTGGAGCTGGATGGTGTCGGCCCGGGCGGGGCCGGGGTCAGAGGCTGCGGGCGGTGATGTCGCCGTGGGAGGTGGTGGCGCGGATGTCGAGCACGGTGGTGCCGTCGTTGCGCAGGGTGTTGGCGATGCGGCCGTGGCCGGTGCCGGCGTCCAGGGCGGCCGGGACGCCGGCGGCGGCGCCGACGGTGATGCTCCCGGCCTGGGTGGTCAGCTCGACGGTGCCGCGCCGGGCCTCGGTGATCCGGATGTCGCCGCGGGTGGTGGCGATCCGGGCGGGCCCGGTGAGCCGGCCGACCTCGACATCGCCGTCGACGGCGGTCAGGTCCAGGCTCGCGGCCTCGTCGACCTTGGTGGTGCGGTACGCGCCGTCGAAGGCGACGTCGCCGAGGCGGCCGACGACGCGCAGTTCGGCGGCGGCGGCCCTGCCCCGGACGGCGGAGCCGGCCGGCAGCTGGACGGTGACCTCCAGGGAGCCGGTGGGGCCCAGGAGCTGGTGGCCGGCCGCGGCGGTGGTGATCCGCAGGACGCCGTCGGCGAAGGCGACGTCGGTGCGCTCGGCGGCCTGGACGTCGCGGTTCTTGCCGGCCTCGGCGGGCCGGACCTCGACGGTGGTGTCGCCGCGCTCGGCGGCGATGAACCGGACGCGCCCGCCGGGGATGTCCAGGACGACGGTGATCGGGGCGGAGGTGTCGAACTTCTGCATGGTGCGCTCCTGGGTGGATACGGGGGTGGGTGCGGGCTCGGGCCCGGTTCCGGGCCTGCCCCGTCGGTGTTTCCGACGTTGGAAACGCTACGTTGCTTTCAAGATCTCGGCAACTAGTTCGTTGCGTCAAAACAGCATTGCGGCAGGTGAATGACAGGAAACTGTTGCAACGGATGTGTCGATGAATGCAACGGCGACCGTTGCGACCATTGCAATGGGTGGAAGGTGAACGCTATGGTGGGGCCGTCGACCGGTGACCCCACCGGCAAGCACGCCGCGAACCGTGCGGCGAACCGTGCCGCGAACCGTGCGGCGACGACCACCGAGGAGAACGCGATGCCCGGAGGCAGGCTCACCCAGCAGGAACGCCGACAGATCGCGCTGGGGCTGGCCGACAGCCTCCCCTACGCCGAGATCGCCCGGCGCCTGGAACGCCCCACCTCCACCGTCACCCGCGAGGTGATGCGCAACGGCGGCCCCCTCGCCTACCGCGCCGACCTCGCCCACCGCGCCACCGAACACCGCGCCCAGCGGCGCCGGCCCGCCACCCCCGGCGCACAGCAGTCCGGCCCGCAGCCCCACGGGCGCGACAGCGAGGCCGTGGCCGCCTACGAGGAACAGTTCACCACCGTCCTGATGGGCTCGGGCCTCAACCGGATGGGCGCCCGGGTGATCACCTGCCTGTCCACCACCGACGCGGGCAGCCTCACCGCCGCCGAACTCGCCCAGCGCCTGCAGGTCAGCCCGGCCTCCGTCTCCAAGGCGATCGCCTTCCTGGAGAGCCAGAGCCTGGTACGCCGCGAACGCGACGAACGCCGCCGCGACCGCTACATCGTCGACGACGAGCTCTACTACCAGGCCGTCATCGCCAGCGCCCGCGCCAACGACCGGGTCATCGAAGCCGCCCGCCAGGGCGTCACCGTCCTCGGCCCCGGCACCCCCGCCGCCGTCCGCCTGGAGAACATCGCCCGCTTCCTCGACTTCATCAGCGAGAGCATCGTGCGCGCCGCCGACCAGGCCCGCGAAGTCCTCCACACCAAGCCGGCGTCCACTGCGGGCAAGGAACCGGAGTAGGAAGCCGGAGCAGGAAGTCGGACCCGCCGACTTCCCACTCCGCGGCCGTGAGGGGTCAGGCCGCCCGGCGCAGGGCGGCCTTCTCGATCGTCCGGATCCGCCGCCACGTGTACACCCACGCGTCGATGTCCCGCACCCCGCAGATCTGCAGGTAGTGCCGCACCTTCTCCATCTGCGGAAGCACCGAGGCGTTGAGCATGTCGGAGATCGTGCTGCGCCGCAGGACCTTGCCGTACGCCGTGTGCCGCTGCCGGTGCAGCCTCTCGCTGCGCTCCTCCAGCCGGCGCAGCGACGGCTCGCCGGCCCAGATCCTCACGTCCTCCAGGCCCGCGACGAACTCCTGCACGGTGGAGAACATCACCGGATCGGGTTCCCCCGCGGCCGGGACCGGCACGCGCCAGTCGGGGGCGGGGCGCTCCTCGGGGGCGCGCTCGTCGGCGGGGCGCTCGGCGGCGGCGCGCCGAGCGGTGGCACGGGCTTCCTCGGCCGCATCACGGTGGAGGAGCAGCACGTGCTGCTGGTCGCGACTGCTCACGCCCATCCCGTCCAACAGTGCTTTCAGCGACCGCTCCGAGGGAAGCATCTTCCCCACGAGCATGCTGCTCGCGGTGGTGACCGACAGATCGCGTCCTCTGACGATCGAGCTCAGGGACGGCAGACCTGCCAGCAGGCGCTGTTGCCGCAGTTCGGCGACGAGCCGGGCGCGGGCGGGAGGGATCCCCGTGCGATCCGGCGTGCTCATCGCCGCCCCCGGGCGGCCGTGCCGGAGGCCTCGACCGAGGCGGTGACGACGACGGTGACCAGCGCCTCGACGGTGTACCCGAGGACGATCAGGGCGATGACGCCGGCCAGGGCGACCGCGAGGAACGCCGCGGACAGCGCGGCGCGCCGCAGGTCGTGGCTCTCGGCGTACTGCGCGGGCGGCGGCGTGCGCCGCACCGCGCATCGGAACTCGAACAGCACTGTGATCCCTCTCTGAACCCTCAACCCGGACATGGGGATTGCCGTCCCCTGGGCCGCCCGGCGGGCGGCTGGGTCAGATCATGCGCGGGCCGTGAAGGCCCGCGCAAGTTCCTTCCGGTGGGCGTGACCGGCGTCAAAAGGAGACCTGGCGAGGGGATTTGACGGCTTCTCGGGACGGCCTCGGACACCGCCGCGCCGGCGCCGGGACCCGCGCGTCCGGGGTCGTCCGAAGCCGTCCGCGTACCTGCGGGCGCAGTCGCGGGATCGCGCCTGCTCGGGGCGATCGGGCGTCCGAAGGCGTCCGAGAGCGTCCGAAGTCGTCCGGCCGGCTTGGTCGGAGCCCCGCCGGCTGCCACAGTGCAACCCGAGAGCCCTTCCCCTCAACCCGGACGGTCTCCCCGGGCGGAGCGCTGTTGCCGCAGCCCCGCCGTGACGCGGATCACATCGAAGAAGGCCTGCCCCGTAACGGGAGCAGGCCTTCTTTCCGTTCCCCGAGGGCAGCGGTTCAGGGGGTGAGGACCAGGCGGCCGCGCAGGTTGCCCGCTTCCAGGCGGCGGTGGGCGTGGGCGGCGCGGGTCAGGGGGAGGGTGTCGGCGACCCGCAGGGTGAGGCGGCCGTCGGCGACGAGGGCGCAGAGGCGGGCGAGGGCGGGGCCGTCGGCGGTGATCCACACGTTGGCGACCCGGATGCCGCGCAGGGCCGCCGGGGCGCTGCCGGCCGCGACCGCGACGAAGGCGCCGCGACCGCGCACCGCGCCCAGCGCCCGCACGCCCAGCAGGGCGGCGTCGATCGCGCCGTCGACCCCGCCGGGCACCGACTCCCGTACGGCGGCGGCCGCATCGGGCGCCGTGCGCGGCACGAACCACTCGGCGCCGAGCCCGCGCACCAGCGGCTCGTCGCCCTCCCCGGCCAGTGCGACCACCCGCAGGCCGCGCAGGACGGCCAGTTCGACGGCGAAGCCGCCGACCGCGCCCGCGGCGCCGGTGACCAGGACGGTGGAGCCGGCCGGCAGGTCGAGCAGGTCCAGGGCCTGCAGCGCGGTGAGGCCGTTCAGCGGCAGCGTCGCGGCCTGCGCGAGGGTGGCGCCCGCCGGGGCGGGGGCCAGGGTGTCCGCGTCCAGGACGACCCGGTCGGCGTAGGTGCCGAGGTCGGTGTCCAGGCGGTCGCGCAGGCCCACCACCGGCTGCCCGGGGGCGAACCGCGTCACGCCAGGGCCGACGGCGTCCACCGTCCCGGCCACGTCCCAGCCGATGCCGGTCACCGCCCGGGGCGCCATCAGCCCGGCCGTGGCGAGCACCCCGGAACGGGTGACCGCGTCCACCGGGTTGACCCCGGCCGCCGCCACCCGCACCCGCACCTGCCCGCGGCCCGGCTGCGGCAGCGCCACCTCCACCAGCTCCAGCACCTCGGGACCACCGAACTCCCGCACCACCACGGCACGCATCGCACCCACACCCCTCGCGCCTCGGCTCGCGCCATCGGCTCACGCATCGGCAACTCCACCCAACCTAAGGAGAGTTACTCTCCATGGGGAAGGACGCACCCGAACGTGCGTACCGTACGGAAAGGAGAGTGGGCCGGTGCCCACCACGACCGCCGCCCAGCGCCGCGCCGCCGAGGCCGCCGACTACGACGCCTACCTCGCCGAGTGCCCGGCCCGCCAACTCCTCGACCGGATCGGCGACAAGTGGGCCAGCCTCGTCGTCAACGCCCTCGCCGACGGGCCGCTGCGCTACAGCGGCCTGCGCCGGCGCCTGGCCGGGGTGAGCGAGAAGATGCTCACCCAGACCCTGCGCGCCCTGGAACGCGACGGCCTGGTCGGGCGCACCGTCACCGCCGGGGTGCCGGCCCGCGTCGACTACGCGCTCACCGCGCTCGGGCGCGACCTGCTGCCGCTCGTGCGGCAGATCAAGGCCTGGGCCGAGTGCCACATGCCGCAGGTGCTCGCGGCGCGCGCCGCGTACGACGACGGGCGCCAGGCGCCGGGCTGACCCGAACGCCGCCCCGGCCGGGCGGGCCGACGGCCGGGGTGGGCCGGCCGGCCGGTGGGGGAGGCGGACCGGGGCGCAACCTCCGGTGGGCCGGCTCGTTGGGCCGTACGGGTCGGACCGACCGGCCCGGGGCGGGAGCGTGCCGCCCCCGGCCCCGACGCCGGGCACACCCGGCTGGCGGTGCAGAGCGACCTGGGCACCAGGCTGATCTCGGAGATCGAGGAGGGCTGACGGGCCCGCCGGGCGCCCGTGCCGCCGCCCCGGCCGCTGTCACGCCAGGGCGGCGGCCAGGCGCTCGGGCAGGGTGGCGTACGGGCGGCAGTCGACCACGGGCAGCGCGTGGGCGCGGGCCTGGTCGGCGAGCCAGGTGCTGTAGCGGGCGCTGACGGCGGCGCGCTCGGGCTGCGGGCCCGAACCGGGCTCGCGGTCGGCGTAGTTGGCGCCGATGCGCCGCGGGTCGTCCTCGTGCAGGAAGACCGCGCGCACGCGCCGGCCCTGCCCGGTGGCCTCGGCGGCGGCGCGGGCGGCGGCGGCCGGGGTGAGGTAGTCGCCCTCCACGATCGCGGGCACGTCCACGGTGAGCCGGTTGCGCACGACGCCCAGCAGCGCGTCGTCCAGGGCGCGGGCGGTGGCGATCTGGAGCTCCAGGACGCGGTCGGCGGGCAGCGCGTCGGGGTCGGGCACGGTGGCGAAGTGGTGCAGGCCGGGGTGGCCGGCGGGGGTGGTGGCGGCCTGGAGGGCGGCCACGACGTCGTCGAACTCGACCACGAACGCGCCGTGCCGGGCGGACAGGCGGGCGGCGGCGCGGCTCTTGCCGATGCCGGACGCGCCGCCGATCAGCAGGACGTCCCACGGGCTTTCGTCGGTATGCATACCGGCACGGTAAGCGGTCCGGGGTGCGGGTGGGCTCTGTGGGGTGGGGGAGGCGGCCCGGCGGGTGCCTCCCGGCCCGGCCCCCGGCGCCCGGCAGCCGGCCCCGGCCCGGTCCGTGGTCCGCCGCCCGTACAACCCCGCTGCGGGCGGCGGCAGCGGCGAAGGCGGCGATGGCGAAGGCGGCGGTGGCCGTCGGGTCAGGCCCGGTGGTGGGTGGCGGAGCGGCGCACCGCCCAGGGCAGGACGAACCACAGCACGGCGAAGACCAGCGCGATGGCGCAGGTGATCGGCACCGCCGGCACGGTGCCGAGGACGACGTCGAGGACCAGCAGCACGGCGCCGGTCAGCGCGCAGGCGAGCAGCAGCAGGCCCACCTGGGCGATGCGGGCCGAGACGTCGACGATCCGCGCCTTGCCCGGGTGGCGGTACAGACCGCGGTGCAGGGCGACGGGGGTGGCCAGGACGGCCGAGGAGACGACCGACAGCAGCAGGGTGACGATGTAGATGTCCTGCTGGGCGTCGGTGAGTTGGGGGAAGCGCGGGGTGAAGGCGACGCCGAGCAGGAACGCGAAGACGATCTGCACGCCGGTCTGGAGCACCCGCAGCTCCTGGAGCATCTCCACCAGGCGCCGGGCGGCCCGCACCTCCGGGTTCCGCCAGCCGGGCGGGGGAGCGGAGGAGTGCCGGCGGTGCGGCGGCGGGGCGTCGGGCGGGGGAGTCTCGCTGGCCATGCGTCAGCTTCTCACGGCCCGCCGTCACCGCACCGCTCCGTACGGCCCGCGTCCCCGGCGCCCCCGGCGCGGCTTCCACCGGTGCGGCTTCCACCCGCGTCCCCGGTGCCGTCCAGGCGGTGCTGCCAGGCGGTGAGCAGGCCCTGCAGGGCGGCGGCCTCCTCGGTGCTCAGGTGCGCCAGCAGGCGGTGCTCGTTGCGCAGGTGGGCGGTGAACGCCTCGTCGAACAGGCGCCGGCCGGCGTCGGTGAGGGCGACCACGCGCCCGCGCCGGTCGTCCATGGCGGGGCGGCGGGTGACCAGCCCGGCGCGCTCCAGCCGGTCGATCCGCTTGGTCATCGCGCCGGTGGTCACCATCGTGTGCGCGGCCAGCTCGCCCGGGGCCCGTTCGTACGGGGCGCCGGCGCGGCGCAGCGCGGCGAGCACGTCGAACTCGCCCTCGCCCGCCGCCGCCCGCACGGCGCCTGGTGGTGGCGCAGCGCCCTGCTCGGCCTGCTCAACACCGCCGCCTTCTTCGTCCTGCTCTACCTCGCCTCCCAACTGCTGCCCACCAGCGCCGCCGCCACCCTCATGGCCGCCTCCCCGCTGGCCCTGCTGCTCACCGCCTGGGCGCTGGCCGGGCAGCGGCCGCGCCGCGCGCACCTGGCGGGGTCGGTGGTGGGCCTGGCCGGGGTCGCCCTCGCGCTGGCCGGAACGGGGGAGGGGATCGGCTGGGCCGGGCTGGCGGCCTCCGCGGCCGCGATGCTGGTCTCCTCCGTCGGCTACGTGCTGGCCGCCCGCTGGCGCGAGGGCGCCGACCCGCTCACCGCCACCGCCTGGCAGCTGACCGCCGGCGGCCTGGTGCTGCTGCCGCTCGCCGCCGCCGCCGAGGGTGCGCCCCCGCCGGCGGACGGGCCCACCCTGCTCGCCTTCGGCTACACCACCGTGGTCGCCACCGCGCTCGCCTTCACCTGCTGGTTCGCCGGACTGCGCCACCTGCCGGCCGGCACGGTGGGCCTGCTCGGACTGCTCAACCCGCTCACCGGCGTGCTGCTGGGCACCGCGCTGGACGGCGACCCCTTCGGGGTGCGCCAGGGCGCGGGACTGGCGCTGGTGGTCGCCGGCATCCTGCTCGGGCGCCCGCGCGCCGGCGCGGCCGCCGAACCCGCCGCCGAGCCCGCTCCCGCCGCCGAGCCCTCTGCCGGTCCCGAGGCCGGCCCCGCGGCCGCCCGCTTGCCTTCCGGCCGGACCACATGATCCGATGGCGCGAGCATCGCGTGCCGGTGACGGACTGCGTCAGGCATGGAGGTGCGGAACCGAAGGGACCGCCACCCGTGGCCTCCCCCTCCACCGGCCGTACGGCCGCCCTCAGCCTGCAACTCTCCCGCGCGCACCAGGACTTGCGCCGCCGCCTCGCCGACCTGCGCACCAACCTCGGCCGGCCCCGCCGCCCGGACGGCGACGGCAACGAACTCCTCACCCACTGCCTGGCCTTCTGCACCGCCCTGACCAACCACCACCAGGGCGAGGACACCGGCCTGTTCGCCCAACTCCTGCAAGAACGCCCCGACCTGGCACCGACCATCGGCAAACTCGTCGAGGACCACGGCTTCATCACCCACATCCTCACCCGGGTGCGCCACCTCGCCGACCGGGCCGCCGACGCCGTCGTCCAGGGCGCCACCGGCGCCGACCTGGAGGCGATCGGACGCGAACTCGACGGACTCGCCGCCATCATGGACTCCCACTTCGCGTACGAGGAACGGGCCATCGGCGCCGCCCTGGACGCCGGGGTGCGCGACGACGGCTGGTCGGAGCCGGTGCTGCGCTTCCGGGCACCGCAGGACCCGGCACCGCAGGACCCGGCACCGTAGGACCCGGCACCGTAAAACCCGTCGCACCGGCCGGCCCGCCTTCCCTACACTCGCCACGCGGCCGCGCCCCGACGCGCGGCCCGCCGCGACAACGTGACAACCACGACGACCGCGACGACGAACGGGACGAGAGAGGGGGCGGGCGGCCATGCCGAAGCAGAGCGCCGCCGCCCCCTCTCCCGCGTCGCGGTACGAGGTGATCCTGGTGTCCTCGGCCTTCCGGTGCCCGCTGCGCGGCCGGCACCGGAGCAGTGCCGCCACCGTCTGACACCGGCCTGTCCGGCCGTAACCCCATTCCGTGGTCATGAATCCGACGATCCGTCGGCACTGCTGGAATCGCGCGCCCACCCCACGAGCGGAACCGCCTCGAAAGGCACCCGGGCCATGCGCACCCACACCACCACCCGCAGCACCACCACCGCCGCCGCGACCGCCGGCATCGCCGCCGTCCGCAACCTCGGCATCCTCGCCCACGTCGACGCCGGCAAGACCACCGTCACCGAGCGGATCCTCTACCTCACCGGCACCACCCACAAGCGCGGCGAGGTCCACGACGGCACCACCGTCACCGACTTCGACCCCCAGGAGCGCGACCGCGGCATCACCATCTTCGCCGCCGCCGTCAGCTGCGCCTGGGCCGGGCACCGGATCAACCTCATCGACACCCCCGGCCACGTCGACTTCGCCGACGAGGTCGAGCGCTCCCTGCGGGTGCTCGACGGCGCGGTGGCGGTGTTCGACGCGGTCGCCGGTGTCGAGCCGCAGAGCGAGTCGGTGTGGCGCCAGGCCGAACGCCACGGCGTGCCGCGCATCGCCTTCGTCAACAAGCTCGACCGCGCCGGCGCCGACCTGGACGCCGCCGTCGCCGCCATCCGCGAACGCCTGCATCCGCGCCCGCTGGCCGTCCACGTGCCCATCGGCGCCGAGGAGTCGTTCACCGGCGTCGTCGACCTGGTCGGCCTGCGCGCCCTCACCTGGGACGACGACGGCACCCTGCACGAAGGCCCGGTCCCGGCCGGCCTCGAAGCCGTGGCGGCCGAGCGCCGCCGCGCCCTGGAGGAGGCGGTGGCCGAACTGCACCCCGAAGCCCTGGAGGAGTTCTGCGCCCGCGCCACCCTGGGCGCCGACACCCTCACCGCGGCCCTGCGCGACCTCACCCGCACCGGCGAGGTGGTCGTGGTGCTGTGCGGCTCCGCCTACCGCAACCGCGGCATCGAACCGCTCCTGGACGCCGCCGTCGCCTACCTGCCCTCCCCGCTCGACGTCCCGCCCACCCGCTCCGCCGACCGCGCCCAGCAGCGCGACCCCGACCCCGAACAGCCCCTGACCGCCCTGGCGTTCAAGGTCACCTCCGCCCCGACCGGGCGGCTGACCCACCTGCGCCTGTACGCCGGAACCCTCCACAAGGGAGCCACCGTGCTCGACACCGCCACCGGCCGCCGCGAGCGCGTCGCCCGCATCCTCACCGTCCTGGCCGACCGCCACACCGAGACCGACAGCGCCCGCGCCGGCGACATCGTCGCCGTCGTCGGCCCCAAGCACACCCGCGTCGGCGCCACCCTGTGCGACGCCGACCACCCCATCGTCCTGGAGGCCCCCGTGAGCGCCGAACCGGTCGTCACCGTCGCCGTCGAGGCCCGCCGCGCCGCCGACACCGACAAACTCGCCGCCGCCCTCGCCCGCCTGGCCGAGGAGGACCCCTCGCTGCGCGTGGCCACCGACCCGGAGACCGGCCAGCGCACCCTGTCCGGCCTGGGCGAACTGCACCTGGAGGTCGCGGTGGAGAAGGTCCGGCGCGAGGCCGGCGTCGAGGCGGTCGTCGGGCGCCCGCGCGTCGCGCTGCGCGAGGCCCTCACCGAGGGCGTCACCGGCTTCACCTACCGGCACGCCAAACAGGACGGCGGCGCCGGGCAGTTCGCCCACCTCGTCCTCGACGTCCACCCCCTGCCGGCGGGCACCGAGGGGGAGTTCGCGTTCACCTCCACCGTCACCGGCGGACGGGTGCCGCGCGAGTACGTGCAGGCCGTCGAGGCCGGCTGCCGCGACGCCCTGGCCGAGGGCCCGCTCGGCGGGCACCCGGTCACCGGCGTCGCCGTCACCCTCACCGACGGGGCCACCCACCCCAAGGACTCCTCCGAGCTCGCCTTCCGCACCGCCGCCCGCCTCGGCCTGCGCGAGGCCCTGCGCGCCTCGCGGATGCACCTGCTGGAACCGCTGGCCGAAGTGAGCGTCACCGTGCCCGAGGACGCCCTCGGAACCGTCCTGGGCGACCTCGCCGCCCGCCGCGGCCACGTCCGCTCCACCGAACCCGGCCACGGCGCCACCGCCCGGGTCGGCGCACTGGTGCCGCTGGCCGAACTGTTCGGCTACGCGGGCCGCCTGCGCGGCCGCACCCAGGGCCGCGGCACCTTCACCACCCGCCCGGCCGGCTACGCCCCCGCGCCCACGCCGGCCGGCTGAGCGGCACGGACCGGCTGAGCGGCACCGGCCGGCTGAGCGGTGTCGCCCGGCCCTCCCCGTACCGGGAGGGCCGGGCGGCGTCCGCTACAGAGCCCCGGCGTCGGCCGCCGCCCACGCCGACGGGTACAGCGGACGCCAGCCCAGCTCCCGGCGCGCCGCCGCCGTGGACACCTGTCCCTCCCACGGGTCGAACGGGTCGGACGGCTCGTCCGGCTCGGCCGGTGAACTGCCGGGGTGCGTCCGACCGTTGAGCGCGTACAGGTCCCAGGCCGTCAGCGGCGCGTCGTCGCCGACGTTGTACGTGCGCCCCTCGATGCCGGGCGTCACCACCGCGCGCCACAGCGCCCGCGCCACGTCCACGTGGTGCACCACCGCCAGGCGCTGGTGCGCGGGCCAGTTCGCCGCCCAGTGCAGCGACTGCGCCAGGTGCGGATCGCCCTGCCCGTACACGAACGCCAACCGGGCCACCACCAGCGGCAGTTCGTCCCCCAGCGCGCGCAGCCCCGCCTCGGCCTGCGCCTTGGACGCCGCGTACACCCCCCATGCCGGATCCGGTGCGAGCCGGTCGCCCTCCACAGCGGGGCGCCCCAGCCCCCGCCCGTACACCAGGTTCGTACTGGTGTGGACGAACCGCCGCACCCCGGCCTTCGCCGCCTCCCGCCCCAGGGCGACGGCCGCGTCCCGGTTGACCGCCCACGCCGCCTCGTCCGGCACCCCGCGCAGCGCCGCCGCCACGTTCAGCACCACCTCGGCGCCCTCCAGCGCCCGCGCCCGGTCCGCCTCCTCGCACAGGTCGCCGACCACCACCTCCACCCCGTCCAGGGCCCGCGCCTTCGCGGCGTCCCGCACCAGCACCCGCACCGAGGACCCGTCCGCCTCCGCCCACCGCACCAGCCGCGGCACCAGCCTGCTGCCCACCGAGCCCGTCGCGCCCGTCACCAGGATCGTCGCCATCGTCCGCCTCCTCCAGGAGAGTTGATCACCTTCGACACCCACCACCCTGCCCGCGCCCCGAGCGGTGCGGCAGAGACCTCCCGATCCAGGGACCGCCGATCCCTGGCTGGGGGCCCTGGCGCTCGCACGGCACTGGGCGCCACCGGCCCGCGCGCCACCGGCCCCGGGCGCCACCGGCCCCGGGCGCAGGGCGGGCCGGGGCCGGGTGAAAAGCGGTCGCGCTCCCGGCGGGCGCGCCGTAGCGTGCGCGCGTGGACGACGAGGATCCGAAGGAAGTGGTCCGGCGCGGGTACGACGCGCTGTCGGAGCACTACGAGCGGGCATTCGGCAGCGGGACGAAGTACGGACCGTGGATCGAGGAGTTGCTCGGCCGGCTCCCCGGGGCCGCGGCCGTCCTGGACATCGGGTGCGGCACCGGGGTTCCCGTGGCCCGGTCCCTGGTCGCGGCGGGTCACCGGGTGACGGGGGTCGACATCAGCGAGGTCCAGATCCGCAGGGCCCGGCAGCTCGTGCCGGGCGCCGACTTCATCCGGGCCGATGCCACGACCCTGGAGCTTCCCCGGGGCCGCTTCGACGCCGTCGTCTGCCTGTACGCCCTGATCCATGTTCCGGTGGAGGAACAGCCGGCCCTGCTGGAGCGGATCGCCCACTGGCTGCGGCCGGGAGGCTGGTTCCTGAGCACCACCGGGCACCGGGCCTGGACCGGCACCGACGAGAACTGGCTCGGCGGCGGGGCCGCGATGTGGTGGAGCCACGCCGACGCCGCCACCAACCGCGGGTGGCTCGTGAGCGCCGGCTTCGACGTGGTCCACGAGGAGTTCGTGCCCGAGGGCGACAGCGGCCACGTCCTGTTCCGGGCCCGGCGCCGCGGACACCCACCGCGCGCCGACGGGTGACGACGTCCGCGAGCGGGGGACCGCCGGTCCCTGGTGGCGGCGGGCTCCGGCGGGCCATGCTGGGGGCATGATCGACCGAGCGGCACTGGCCGACTTCCTCACCCGCACCCGGGCCCGGCTCGCCCCCGCCGACCTGGGGCTGCCGCCCGGGGTCCGGCGGCGCACACCGGGGCTGCGCCGGGAGGAGGTGGCGCAGGTGGCGGGGCTGTCGGTGGACTACTACGCGCGCCTGGAGCAGCGGCGCGGCCCACAGCCCTCGCCGCAGCTGCTCGCGGCGCTGGCGCGGGCGCTGCGGCTGAGCGAGGACGAGCGCGACCACCTGTTCCGCCTCGCCGGGCACGAGCCGCCGCGCCGGCACGGGCCGCTCGGGCACGTGCGGCCCGGGCTGCTGCTGATCCTGGACCGGCTGCACGACACGCCCGCCCAGGTCGTCTCCGACCTCGGCGACGTCCTCGCGCAGAACCCGATGGCCACCGCCGTCTTCGGCGACGTCACCGCGCTGGCGCCCGAGCGGCGCAACCTGCTGCTGCGCTGGTTCACCGAACCGGGCGTCCGGGCGCTGTTCCCGCCCGAGGACCACGAGGACCTCGCCCGCGCCCACGTCGCCTCCCTGCGCGCCGCCCGCACCGCCCGCCCCGGGGACCGGCGCGCCGCCGAACTGCTGGAGCAACTCCTCGCCAGTGGTGAGGAGTTCACCGCCTGCTGGGAGCGCCACGAGGTCGCCCGGCGGCGCAGCGGCCGCAAGCGGGTGCTGCACCCGGTGGTGGGGCCGCTGGAGCTGGAGTGCGAGGTGCTGGCCGCCGGCGGCGAGGACCAGCTGCTGCTGGTGCACACCGCCGCGCCGGGCGGCGAGTCGGCCTCCCGTCTGGAGCTGCTGCGCGTCGTCGGCGTCCCGGCGCCTGCCTGACCGCGCCCGCCTGACCGCGCCCGGGCCGCCGGGGCGGGGCAGTGGCGCGATCCGGGGCGGGGGGCAGCCGGGACCCGCTGCGGCGCGATCCGGGGCGGGGCCCGTAGGCTGGGCCGGGCCGTCGACGGTACAGACCGTCACCAGTAGGGCGGAACGCGACAGAAACGGGCAGGCAGGGGCACATGCAGTTCGACGACCAGGGCGACCTCGACACCTCGCAGGTGGACGACCGGCGCGGCATCCCGGGCGGGAAGATCGCCATCGGGGGCGGGGCCGTGGGCCTGATCGCGGTGCTGTTCGCGGTCGTCCTCGGGGTCGACCCGCAGCTGCTGGGCCTGTCCTCCGGCTCCGGCTCCTCCTCCAACTCCTCCGGCGTGCGCACCGCCGGCGAGGCGCAGCAGGCCTGCAAGACCGGGGCGGACGCCAACAAGCGCCAGGACTGCCGGATCGTGGCGGTCACCAACAGCCTCCAGGAGTTCTGGCGCACCGAGCTGCCGCGCGCCGCCAAGGTCCCGTACAAGAACGCCGAGACGGTGCTGT
Source organism: Kitasatospora sp. NPDC127067 (assembly GCF_042724755.1). Lineage (NCBI taxonomy): Bacteria > Bacillati > Actinomycetota > Actinomycetes > Kitasatosporales > Streptomycetaceae > Kitasatospora > Kitasatospora sp. NPDC127067. The sequence continues at coordinate 20,581 of NZ_JBHXEM010000069.1, forward strand.
TCACCGGCCAGGTCTCCACCGCCTGCGGGGCGGCGACCTCGGCGGTGGGCCCGTTCTACTGCCCCGGCGACAAGAAGGCCTACTTCGACCTGGGCTTCTTCAACGAGCTGTCCGCCCGCTTCGGCGCCAAGGGCGGTCCGTTCGCCGAGTCCTACGTCGTCGCCCACGAGTACGGCCACCACATCCAGAACCTCACCGGCGCCATGCAGAAGGTCGGCAACGACCGCCAGGGTGCCACCAGCGGCTCGGTGCGCCTGGAGCTGCAGGCCGACTGCTACGCCGGGGTGTGGGCGCACCACGCGACGACCACCCCGCAGCCCTCCACCGGCCGTCCGCTGATCGCCTCGCTCACCGACCAGGACATCGCCCAGGGCCTGGACGCGGCGGCGGCGGTCGGCGACGACCGGATCCAGCAGCAGGCCACCGGGCGGATCAACCCGGAGGCCTGGACGCACGGTTCCGCCGAGCAGCGCAAGGCCTGGTTCACCACCGGCTACCGCAGCGGCGACTTCGCCCAGTGCGACACCTTCTCGGCCGCGAAGCTGTAGCAGCACTCGAACGGGGGGACCGGCCGTCAGAAGCCGCCGTCCGCCTGCCTGCCGCCCGCCTGCCGGCCGTCAGAAGCCGCCGCAGCCCGTCCGTCGCCCGCTGTCCGACCGCCGCCCGCCCAGTCCCAGCCCGCGATCGCCTCGCGCAGCAGTCGGGCGCCGGCGGGCAGGCGGGCCTGCGCGTCCCAGAACAGGGTCAGGGAGCGCCGGCAGTCGGGGCTGTCGACGCCGACCCACACCAGCGGCAGGCGGGTGGCGGTGCGCCGGGCGACGGCGGGCACCAGGCCGATGCCCAGGCCCGCGCTGATCAGTTCGGCGATGGCGCCGGCCTCGTCGCTCTCGCAGACGATCCGCGGCACCAGCCCGCGGGCGGCGAACAGCCGGTCCAGCAGGCGGCGTTGCCAGTGGCCGGGGCGGGCGGCGATGAACGGGCGTTCGGCGAGCTCCTCGACGCCCACCGAGGTGCGGCCGGCCAGCGGGTCGCCCACCGGGACGGCCAGCCCCACCTCCTCGTCCAGCAGCGGCACCGACTCCAGGCCCTCGGCGGCGACGGGCTGGGAGAAGACGGCGAGGTCGACGTCCTGGGCCCGCAGCCGCCGCGCCGCCTCCCGCGCGGACAGCTGGTGCAGCTCGATCTCCACCCCCGGGTGGCCGCGCTTGAACGCCGCCAGCGGCCCACTGAAGGCCAGGAACGTCTCCGAGGCCAGGCGCACCGTGCCCAGCCCCTGCCCGGCGGCCTCCGCCACCGCCCGTCGGCCCGCCTCCAGTTCACCGAGCGAACGCTCCGCGTAGCCGCGGAACAGGTGCCCGGCCGCGTTCAGCCGCAGCCGCCCGCCCCGCTCGAACAGCGGGGTGCCCAGCTCGGCCTCCAGCCGGGCGATGGAGCGGCTCAACGAGGGCTGGGCGACGCGCAGTTCCTCGGCGGCCCGGCTCAGGTGCTCCAGCCGCGCCACCGCCAGGAACTGCGCGAGCGTGTTCAGGTCCACCGACGCCCCCATGCCCGAGGCGTCATAACGCCATAGCAATATTGATCTTAGACAGGATAACCGGACGGTCATAGCGTCATGGGCGGGGCCGCGCACCGGCGCACAGCGCGGCCCGGCAACGGTTCGAGGAAGGACGCCCATGGCCATCGCCGCCGACAGGACCCCACCGGAGCCGAAGGCCCGGTCCGCCGCGGGGGAGCGGACCGGGCCCGCCGGACGGACCCTGCGCGCCCTGGCCGCCGCCCACACCGCCGCCGTCTTCGGCCAGCCCGTCTTCGCCGGCGTCTACCTCAGCGGCGACTACGACGCCCTCACCTGGCACGCCGCCGGCGCCAACGTCGTCACCTCCCTCGGCTACCTCCAGCTGATCGCCGCCCTCGTGGTGTGGATCCGGCTGCGCCGCGGCTGGCCGGCGGCCGCCACCCTCGCCGTCGTCGCGGCCGAGACCGTCCAGTACTTCGCCGGACGCGACGGCGCCCTGTGGCTGCACCTGCCCCTGGGCGTGGCCACCATCGCCGCCACCGTCGTCCTCACCATCGCCCTGTGGCGCACCCCGCTGCCCGCCCGCCGCCCCGCCCGCCGTCCCGCCCGCCGGGAGGACGGCCGTGACTGAACCCCGCCCCGGCCGCCCGCTCGGCATGACCCGCCGTCAGATCCTCGGCATCGGCGGCGCGTTCGGCCTGCTCACCACCACCGGCCTCGCCACCGCCGCCACCCTCGCCCGCCGCCCCGCCACCACCGGCGCCCAGCTGCGCAGCACCGCCGCCCTGCCACCCCCCTACCAGGTGCCGCTGCCGCTGCCCGCCGTCGCCAAGCCCCTGTCCACCGACGGCGGAGCCGACCGCTACGAGATCGTCCAGCGCGAGACCGACGCCGAGATCCTCCCCGGCCTCACCACCCGGCTGTGGACGTACGGCGGAACCTTCCCCGGCCCCACCATCGAGGCCCGCCGCGGCCGGCCCGTCACCGTCACCCACCGCAACGAACTGCCGGTACCCACCGTCGTCCACCTCCACGGCGGGCACACCCCCGCCGACTCCGACGGCTACCCCACCGACCTCGTCCTGCCCGCCGGCTGGCCCGAGACCCCCCACGTCATGCCCGGCATGCAGGGCGCGGACGGCATGCCGGGCATGGGCGGCGCCATGACCGACCCCCGCGCCGTCACCAGCCGCCGCAAACGCGACTACACCTTCCCCAACGACCAGCGCCCCACGCTGCTCTGGTACCACGACCACCGCATGGACTTCACCGCCCCCGCCCTGTGGCGCGGCCTCGCGGGCCTGCACATCGTGCGCGACGACGCCGAGGACGCCCTCGGCCTGCCCGCCGGCCCCCGCGAGATCCCCCTGATGATCACCGACCGCGCCTTCGCCGCCGACGGCGCCCTGACCTACCCCTCCCTCGACCCCACCCTGCGCGAGCGCCCCGGCGTCACCGAACCCCACCTCGCCGGCGTCCTCGGCGACGTCGTCCTCGTCAACGGCGCCCCCTGGCCCGTCCACGAGACCGACGCCGCCCGCCACCGCCTGCGCCTGCTCAACGCCTCCAACGCCCGCCACTACGAGATCGAGGCCCGCACCGAGGACGGCCGCCGCCTCGACCTCGTCCAGGTCGGTGCCGACCAGGGCCTGCTCGCCACCCCCGTCACCCACCAGTCCCTGCCCCTGGCCCCCGCCGAACGCCACGACCTCGTCGTCGACTTCGCCGCCGCCCCCGTCGGCTCCCTGGTCCGCCTCGTCAACCGCCTCGGCACCGGCCGCACCCGCGACATCATGGCCTTCCGCATCACCCGCCGCCCCGCCGCCGACGACAGCCGCATCCCACCCGTCCTGTCGACCGACCTGCCCGACTGGCACCGCCAGGACGCCGTGCGCACCCGCGACTTCGCCTTCCGCGCCGGCCGCATGAACGGCGGCCACGGCTGGCTGATCGGCGGCCGCCCCTTCGACCCCGCCCGCACCGACGTCACCGTCCCCCTCGGCGACACCGAGATCTGGCGCCTGATCGCCGACGTCCACCACCCCGTCCACCTCCACCTGGTGGGCTTCCGCATCCTCACCCGCGGCGGCAGGCCCCCGCTGCCCCACGACGCCGGCCTCAAGGACACCGTCTCGCTGCGCCCGGGGGAGTCCGCGGAGATCATCACCCGCTTCGACGGCTACCGCGGCCGCTACCTCTTCCACTGCCACAACGCCGAGCACGAGGACATGGGGATGATGGCCAACCTGGAAGTCGTCTGACGGGCCGGCCCGGGCCCGCTCACCCGGAGGCATCCGGCCCGTGCGCCTTGACCTGCCCATTGCGCGGGCCGCACCCACCGGGCGCACGGGCGGGTGCCGGGGCCCGAGGGGTGCGCGGCGGGGCCGGTCGGCGCCGGTCGGGACAGGGCGAACGCGACCGGAATGCAGCCTTCCGTCCGGTTCGGGGTGAAGTGCCGGACCTTCACCGCTCTCCCATCAGATGATCACTCTGCTGCCGTGATCCCGACCCCCGCCGTACGGGGTGGTCCACTCCAATTCCCTTCGCACACCCCCGAGCTGCGAAAGGCCACCACGCCGATGACCCGCCCCGCCGACCACCCCACGCCCGACCGGATGCTGCGCGAGGCCGCCGCCCGCCTGGACCGGCGCCGCTTCCTGACCGTCACCTCGGCCGCCGCCGCGCTCGCCTTCGGCGTCAACCTGCCCTCCGCGCACGCCGCCGACAACGAGATCGCCCCGCGCGCCATCGGCGACAACCCCTTCACCCTCGGCGTGGCCTCCGGTGACGCCACCCCCGAGGCCGTCGTGCTGTGGACCCGCCTGGCCCCGCGCCCCCTGGAGCCCGGCGCCGGCCTGCCGCCCACCGGCTCGGTCAAGGTCGGCTGGGAGATCGCCCGCGACGAGAAGTTCCGCCGCGTCGAGCGCCGCGGCACCGCCCGCGCCCACGCCGAGTTCAACTACGCCCTCCACGTCGACGTCGACGACCTCGACGCCGGCCGCGAGTACTGGTACCGCTTCACCGTCGGCTCCTGGTCCAGCCCCGTCGGCCGCACCCGCACCGCCCCGCCGCGCGGCAGGAAGCTCGACAGCGCCCGCATCGCCCTCGTCTCCTGCCAGGCCTACGAGGACGGCTACTTCACCGCCTACCGCCACCTCGCCAACGAGGACCTGGACGCCGTCTTCCACGTCGGCGACTACATCTACGAATACGGCATCGACGCCGCCGGCGGCGACCGCAAGTACACCGACCGCACCCTCGCGGCCCACTTCAACCACGAGACCACCACCCTGGAGGACTACCGGCTGCGCTACTCCCTCTACAAGAACGACCCCGACCTCCAGGCCGCGCACGCCGCCCACCCCTGGTACGTCACCTGGGACGACCACGAGGTGGAGAACAACTACGCCGCCGGCATCCCGGAGAAGAACCAGGACCCGGCCCCCTTCGTCGCCCGCCGCGCCGCCGCCTACCGCGCCTACTGGGAGAACCAGCCGCTGCGCATGCCCCAGCCGCACGGCACCGAGCTGACCCTCTACCGGCGCGTCCACTTCGGCCAGCTCGCCCAGTTCGACATCCTCGACACCCGCCAGTACCGCGACGACCAGGCCAACGGCGACGGCTGGCAGTACCCCACCCCGGAGTCCGACGCCGCCGGGCGCACCCTGATGGGCGCCACCCAGGAACGCTGGTTCGCCGAAGGCCTGCGCCGCTCCAGGGCCACCTGGAACGTCGTGCCCCAGCAGGTCGTCTTCTCCCGCCGCAAGAACACCACCGCCGATCGCTCCAAGCTCTCCATGGACGCCTGGGACGGCTACCCGGCCGCCCGCGAGCGCTTCCTGCAGGCCGTCGACCGCTCCGGCGTCAAGAACCTCGTCCTGCTCACCGGCGACGTCCACGTGGCCTACGCCCTGGACGTCAAGCGCAACTTCGACGACCCCGGCTCCCGCACCGTGGGCGTGGAGTTCGTCGGCACCTCGATCAGCAGCGACGGCGACGGCGAGGAGAAGCCCTCCAACTGGAACAACCTCATGTCGGCCAACCCGCACATGAAGTTCTACGACGGGCGCCGCGGCTACACCGTCCTCACCCTGGACCGCCACCGCGCCCGCGCCGACTACCGGGTGGTCTCCCACATCACCCGCCCCGGCGGCACCCTGTCCACCGCCGCCTCCTTCACCACCGAGGCCGGCAACCCGGGCATCCGCCCCGCCTGACACCTTGTCGAACGCCCCGGCCCCGCCGCTTCGAGGGAGGCGGCGGGGCCGGGTGCTCAGATGCCGTGGACGAGGCGGCCGAGGACGGCCGCGGTCTGCTCCGGGTGCTGCTCCAGCCAGATGCCCAGGTGGTCCCGGACGGCCTGCGCGACGCAGGTGCGCACGGTGTCGTCGCCGAGCACGTCCCAGGTGGAGCCGTGGAACTCGGGAGCGTCGAGCTTCACCGACACGACCGCCGTCAGGCCCGCGCAGACCTGCTCGGCGGTCAGGGCGGGGTCCGGCGCGGCCGACAGGAGCCCCTTGCGCGCATACGCGTCGAGCGCGGCCGCCACCCCGTCCCGGAAGCCCGCCTCGTGCGTGCCACCGCGCGGCGTGGGCCGGCCGTTGGCGAAACTCCGGATCCTCTCCTCGCCACGACCGCGCCACCGCCAGGCCGCTTCCACCGTCCCCGCCATCCGCGGGTCCTCGCCCTCGAAGCCGATGATGTCCGTGGAAGCGGAGGCCGCGTCCCGGCCGTCGAGGAGGGCGACGAAGTCCCGCGCCCCGCCGGGGAACCGCAACCGGACCGACCGCGGCTCGCCCGGGCCGCGCCGGTCGGTCAGCGAGATGTCCAGGACCCGGTTCAGCAGCGCCAGTTCCCGGAAGCGGTCGGCCAGTTCGTCGAACGAGCACTGCGCCGCACCGAAGATCCCGGTGTCCGGCCAGAAGGTGATGACGGTCCCGCTGCCGGTCGCCGGGCCCGCCTCGGTGGGCGGGGCGACCGCGACACCGCGCTCGAACTCCTGCTCCCAGCGGACCCCCTCGCGCCGCACCTCGGCAGTCAGCCGGCTCGACAGGGCGTTGGTGACGGTGGGCCCGACGCCGTTGTAGCCGAGCATCACGTCGTGGCGGCCGCCGCCGAGCCGTGCTCCGGCGTGCATACGGGTCAGCAGGGCTCCGAGGCCGGGCTCGCCGGCAGCCCCCTCGTCGTGGACGGGAACGCCCGGACCGTCGTCGGCGACGCACACGCCACCGTCGGACCCGAGCGTGATTTCGACGCGGCCGGCGCGGCCCGCCAGGACCTCCTTCACCGCCCGGTCGGCGACCTCGAACACCATCTGGTGCAGGCCGCGTTCACCGGTCGAGCCGATGTACATCCCGGGCCGCCTGCGAATGGCTTCCCGCGCCTCCAGCACCTGGATGCGGGCGGCGTCGTAACTGCTGGATTCCTGGCACACGGTGTCCCCTCCGAAGGTGTCCCGGCAGAACTCCACAGCCTAGGCGAATTTCAGAATAACACCAGGTCAGAGCCCATTTGATGAGGGTGTGGACGGCCGCGTGAGCGCCTGCCGGCAGGCGTCCGCCCCAGGGGTCCCGGACGGCCACCGCGGTGCGGCCAGGGCGCCGTCGAGGCCGCGCACGAGGCCATTTCGGGCACCACCGAGGGCCGTCGATTCACTCTTTTTCCGTGCGCCGCTCACCGCTGGGACGCCTCGTAGGCCTCGCGGACGGTCGAGGGGACGCGTCCGCGCTCGTTGACGAGGATGCCGTGGGCGCGGGCCCAGCGGCGGATCGGCTCGTCCTGCGGCCGGGGGTCGGGCTCGCGGGAGGCGGCGGGCCTGCCGGGGCCGGTCCAATCTCCCGTGGGGGCTCCCTCCAGCCAGTCCGCCGCATGGTGGAAGAACGCGGACAGCGAGGCGTACACGCCCTCCTCGGGGCAGGACGCCTCCGCCCACGTGCCGACGGTTCCGGTGGCCGTGTCCAGGAACGTCCCGTAGAAGCCGTCGCGCTCCGCGGCGACCGGCACCCAGGTACGGCGCCAGAACGGGCAGTCGGGGTCCTCGGACGGCTCCGCCTCCTCCAGGGCCGTCCGGCTGAGGTGGACCCGCTGGACGTCCGTCAGGCCGAGCAGGATGTGGCCGCCGGGCAGGGGCACGGCGCAGGCCCGCGTCACCAGGCACGAGGGCATGTCGGGCTGCGTGCCGGCGTCGATGCCGTTCGCCAGCAGCCACTGCCGCAACTCCTGCGGCAGCGTCAGGCCCATGCGCCGTTCGGCCCGGTCGACGTCCTCCCGGCTCGCCGGGCCGCCGAGGGCGGCGAAGACCTCCGGGTCGTGCCGCTCCAGCCACCCGGTCACCCGGCCCCACGCCCGCCGTACGTCGTCTCCCGGCCCGTGCGCCGCCCCGGGCGCCGGAGTGCCGGCCGCGTGCGATTCCTGCTGGTCATCCATGGGGCGACCGTACGCGGGGCCACCGACAGGGGCCGGTCGGACGCCCGACCGGGGAGGTTTCGGCATCGATCGGCCGGTTTGTGATCACGGTTCGGCGACCTTCCGTCGGCCGGTGAATAAATCGGTCCTCCCCGCTCCCCGGCAGCGGTAGGTTTCCCGACGCACATATTCGTGACCGTCACGGGGGATTTCACCATTTCCACTCAGTCTGCCGAGCTGCCCGAGAGCGCTGCGCCCACCGAGCCCGCCTCCGACGCCCCGGCACCCGGCCCGGGCCTGCCCGGCTACGGCGAGGGGCAGCTCAGCTGCCGGCACTGCGGATCCGTCCCGGCCGTGGACGCGACCTTCCGCGGGCACCTGGGCCTCATCATCATCCTGAAGTACCTGAAGACCCGGGGGCCGTTCTGCCGCAGCTGCGGCATCGCCACCCACCGCGAGATGACCTCCGACAGCCTCTGGCAGGGCTGGTGGGGCATCCCCTCGATGATCGTCAACCCGATCATCATGCTGATCAACATCCCGCAGCGCCTGAAGGTCGACAAGCTGGCGGAGCCGCTGCCCGGCGCGCCCCGCCCGCCGATGGACCCCGGCAAGCCGGTGTACCTGCGGCCCACGATCCTCGGCGTGCTCATCCCGGCGCTGCTGATCACGGTGATCTACCTCGTCGCGAAGCGCGACCCCGAGTTCGCCAAGGCCGGCGACTGCATCCACAACAACAACCCGATCGCCGCCGCCCTGCCCGGCCTCGTCGACAAGAACCCCGACGTCGAAGTGGTGCCCTGCTCCGACCCCAAGGCCGAGGCCCGCGTCGTGGGCCGCGAGGAGGACACCAACGACGGCGAGGCCGCGTGCAGGAAGTTCCCCACCGCCGACGGCTACTTCACCTACAAGCGGAGCAGCACCAAGTACACCCTCTGCCTGCAGAGCCTGGAGACCCCGCAGCAGACGAGGCCGACCACGATCTTCGGCCCCGTCAACCCGTAGATCCCGTGATCCTGTAGTCAGGCCCGCCCCGGGCCGGCGCGACTCCGGCCCTTCGGACGAACCGAAGGGCCGGAACCGTTTCCTGACGCGCCGCCGACGAGCTCCCCGGGCCTTCGCGGCGCAGCGCACTCACGATGAGGCCGCTCCAGGAGCAGCACGCGGGGAGAGGGTCAGAGGACCCAGATGTGCAGGTAGTAGTTGGCGCCAGCGGAGGTGCAGTAGGCCTTGCCGGCGTAGGAGTCCCTCATGGCGATGCACATCGACTTGGTGAAGGGGCCCATGACCTCCCAGTACCCCGGAACCACGGCCGACGACGTGCCGGCCTGGGAGGGCACGGGGGCCGCCTGTGCGGTGGCGGCGCCGCCCGCCAGCACGGTGGCGCCCAGAACCAGGCCGGTGAGAAGCAGACGTGCGCGCATGTGTGTTCTCCTCTGTCGCTTCGTGGATGTGCGGTGTGCCTCGGGCACGAATGGAAGAGTCCACCCGGAGCGGTGCGGGATTCGACTCGTTTCGGCCTGCCCCGAAACGAGTGCGGCCGGAAGGCTCATCCGCAGGTGCGGGCGCGGATGAGGAGGATGTCGTGTTACGGGTTCATTTCACCGCCGAGGACCTGGCGCAGGTACGGGTCGCGACGTTGGGACCGCTCGCGGAGACGCAGCTGAGCCTGCGGACCGTGCAGTGGCGCGACCGTGCGGTGCTGTTCGACGGGTGGCGCGCGCGGACCGGTCCACGGATCGATGCCGACGGGCGGGAGACGGCACGGTTCCTCAGCCCGGCCGCCTGCGGGGGACTGGTGGACCTGTTCACCCTGGTGGGCGCGGTGGGCTGTGTGGACGAGGGGGTGGAGCGGCTGATCGGTGTGCCGACCCCGCGGCTGCGCGCGGAGTTCTCCGTCAAGCCGCGTACGGCCGGGCGTCCGGCACCGTGGCTGACCGAGGCGATGGACGCCGCCCCGCAGGCGGTGCGACGGCTGGGCGTCGCCCTGCGGCGCTGCCACCGCGTCGCGGTCGCCCCCTACTGGCCCCGCATCGACCAGCACCTTCAGGGGGAAGTGGCGCGACGCGGCCGGCTCATGGCGCAGGGCGGGGTGGGGGTGCTGCTGGACGGTCTGCGCCCGATGGCCGTGTGGAACCCGCCGGTGCTTCAGATCCCCGGCTACCGGCCGCTGGTCCATCCGGAGGCCGACTTCCACCTGTCGGGCCGCTCGTTCGTGCTGGCTCCGTCGGTGTTCTGCGGGCCGGTTCCCCAGCTGTTCGCCAGCCCTGAAGCCGAGACGGTGGTCATGGCCTATCAGGCACTGCACGATCCGGTCGATGCGGCTGCCCTGTGGGCTCCCCCTGTCGATGCCCGCAGCGGCGATGCCCCGGTGCCGCCGGCTCTGACCGCGCTCCTCGGCCGTAGCAGGGCGATCGTGCTGTGCGTCATAGCCGACCATCCCGCCTGCACGACGACGCAGTTGGCGCAGCGGGCCGGATTGTCGCCGGCCAGCGCCAGCGAGCACGCCACCACCCTGCGCAAGGCCGGACTGACCGCTCTGACCCGGGAGCGGAAGGCGGCCCTTCACACGCTGACCCATCTCGGCCTCACCTTGCTGAACACCAACGGCACTTCCCCTACAGCTTCCTGACTGCTGGTCGGCACACCGGGACGGTGCGGCCGGCAAGGCCTCCCGACCAGAGTTCGCCACCGGCTACCAGGCACATGGCCGAGACGGTCCCGCGCAGTTCGAGTCACCTCGGGCCGATGTGGCAGAAGGCCGATGACCCGGAGGTCGAAGAACAAGTCGGGGGCGGCATCCGGCTGTCAGGCGGCGGCCAGGCCGTCCGGGCTCACGCCGACGGTCTGCGCGGCCCGCAGGGCCGCCCTGGCGTGGGCGGCGCCGGTGCGGGCGGCCGTCGCGCCGCGGCCGACCTCGACCTGCCGGGGTGCGAGGCCCGCGCAGGGGTCGCAGAGTCCGGAACGGGGCACCGGGTCATGGCACTCGGCGCACTCGGCGTATCGGGCCGCGGCGGGCCGAGCGGCGCTCCGGTCGGGTGGCAGCTTGCGCTCCGGGCGGTGGCGGAGCAACGCGAGCGCCGAGTGCATTGGGGTGGGCAGGCCCGGCATCAGGGCCTGGGCGAGGTCGCCACCCTGTTCCGGGCGGATCGCCCGGAACAGGGTGGCGACGGCCTCGCGGAGCTGCTCGTCCGGCACCTCCGCTGACCGGCCACCGGAGTTTTGATGCTCCATCACATGTCGCTCGGGGAGGGAGGGTTCTTGGTTCCGGTCCTTTGGAAGGGCGTCAGCGCCGCCGGTGGCCGCTTCACCGGGAACCGGACGGGTGACACCCGGCGGCGCGAGCCGCGGGGTGTCGTAGACGTGGGTCTCGGTGACGGTCGTGCCGTCGGGCCTGCGGATCCGCTCGACCCGGTAGTACCCGGAGGCGGTCAGCTCCTTCAGTGCCTTGCGGATCGCGCCGCGTCCCTGGGGGCTGGTGTCGGCCATGTGCCGGCCGTCCTCGCGCCATCCGTCGGGGCGGGAGAGGAGGTCCGAGAGCAGGCCGCGGGTGGTGTAGGAGAGCTGCCGGCACTGCAGCATGCCGTTGGGCAACACGGTGAAATCGCGCACGTGGGCGCTGCGATGAACACGCATCGGGAGTGGTTGTTGTCACGGAACCTGTCACAACGATCGCGCGCACAAAGGGCGTTCGCGACAGAGGTCAGGCGGCCGGGGCGGGCGTGGGGACGATCCAGAGCTCGGACGGGCCGTTGATGATGACGGACTCCATCCGGGACGGCGCCGCCCTGGACGGGTCCAGGACGGCGCCCGGGTAGGCGCCGAAGAGCCCGTCCAGGGCCACTTCGGCCTCCAGGCGGGCCAGCGGCGCGCCCAGGCAGAAGTGCGGGCCGTGGCCGAAGGACAGGTGCTCCTTGTCGGGGCGCGTCGGGTCGAAGTCGTCCGGCCGCTGCGGGTGGACCTCCGGGTCCCGGCCGGCCGCGCCGAAGCCGAGCAGGATCGGTTCGCCCCGCCGGACGACCACGCCCTCGCCGAGGTCGATGTCCTCCAGCGGGTAGCGCAGCGGGATGTGCATCGCCGGGCTCTCGTGGCGCAGGGTCTCCTCGATGACGTCCCCCCAGCCGAGGCCGCCCTCGCGGACCCGGGCCAGGTGGCCGGGGTGGGTGAGGAGCGCCTGGACGGCGCTGGTGATGAGGTTGACCGCGGTCTCGTACCCGGCGCCCAGCATCAGGAAGAGGATGTCGCGGGACTCCTCCTCGCTGCGGCCCGTCCCGTCGCCGGTGCCGACGCCGGCCACGTCGGTGGCGAGGTCGGGCCCGGGGGAGCGCCGTTTGAGCTCCAGCAGGTCGGTCAGCACCACGTTGATCGCCGCCCGGGAGGCGGTAATCTGCTCGGCCGTGGCCGTCGTCGTCAGCAGGGCGTCCATCGACGTGCCGATCCGCGGCCGCATGTCGGCGGGCACGCCGAAGAGGTCGCAGATCACCGTCATGGTCAGCGGGAGCGACAGCGCCCGGCGGACGTCCACGGCCTCGCCGGGGCCCAGGTCGCGGAACGCGCCGACGAGGGCGGCGGTCGTCGCCTCGATCCGGGGCCGCAGCCCGGACACCCGGCGGGGCGAGAAGGAGGGCGCCATCTGCCGTCGTGCCGAGCGGTGTTCGCGGCCGTAGAGGTTGAAGAAGTTCTGCTGGAACGCGATCGGCCCCATCGGCCACCCCTCGGGCACCGAGGCCAGGCCGGGCCAGTGCCTGCGCGGGTCGCGGGAGATCCGGGGATCGCCGGTCAGGGCGCGGATCACCGAGCTGCGGGTCACGGACCAGGCGATGATGCCGCCGGGGAGTTCGACCCGTACGGCGGGCCCGGCGGCGCGCAGTTCCGCGTTCTGCTGGTGGACGCGCCGGGCGGTCATGTCCAGCACCGGGCAGCGGCTGTCGTCTGGAGCCATGGCATTGCTCCTCACGAGCTCTCAGGAACTCAGGAACTCAGGAACTCTCAGGAACTCTCAGGAACTCTCGGGAACTCTCGGGACCTGTCGGGCCCGCCCCGGTGGACGGTGGTGCCCCGCGGCGGGGCCGACCTGTCCGGGGCCGGTGCTCCGTTGCGGATCGGGGCCTGTGCTCCGTTGTAGAGGGGCGCGGCACGGCCGTCAACGGGGCATTGGCCCGTCCGGCGCACCGCCCCGGCTCACCCCCGGCTCACCCCCGGCGCACCTTCGCATCCCGCCCGCCCCGCTCCCGCAGAGCCCGGTGGGTGAGCACCGCCCCCGCCGCGGACAGCACCGCCAGGACGACCCCCAGGACGTGCAGGGCCCCGGTGAACCCGGCCGCCAGCGCCTCCCGCCGGGCCGGGTCCACCTGCCCCTGGACGGCCCGGGCGGCGAGCCGGGCCGCCTCGCCGCCCGGCAGGCCGGGCAGGTGAGCGGCGGTCAGCGCGGTGAGCAGCGCGGCCGCGCCCGAGACCGCGACCGACTCGCCGGTGATCCGCATCGTGTTGAAGACGCCGGCCGCGGCCCCGGCGCGCTCGACCGGCACCGTGCCCACCGCCGCGTCGTCCATCACCCCGAACGCCAGCCCCACCCCGGCCCCGAACGGCAGCAGCGGTACCGTCAGCGCCGCCCACCCCGCGTCGCCGCGCACCGTGACCAGCAGCAGGGCGCCCAGCGCGATCAGCGCCGAGGCACCGGTCAGCACCGTACGGACGGAGAACGCCGCGGCCAGGCGCCCGGCCGGCAGCGGCAGCAGCAGGACGGGCACCGTCAGCGGCAGCAGGAGCAGACCACTGGTCAGCACGGAACGCCCGCCCACCCCCTGGAGGTAGGCCGGCAGGTAGACCAGCAGCACCACGAAGCCGAGCGTCACGGTGAACGGCTGGCACACGACGGCGAGGAACTCGGGCCGCCGGAACAGCCGGACGTCGAACATCGCCCGCTGCGCCCGGCGCAGCTCCACCACCGCGAAGGCCGCCACCAGCAGGGCCGCGCCGGCCAGCGGCAGCAGGGTGCCCGGCGCCGTCCAGCCGGCGCCGGTGGCCCGGACCAGGGCGAACGACAGCGCGGCGAGCCCCGCGGTGAAGCAGCCGAGCCCGCCCAGGTCGATCGGGGCGCGGCCCGGTGCCCGGGACTCCGGCGCCCGGACGGCGCACAGGTACGCGGGCACGGCCAGCGCCGCGACCAGCAGGAACACCGCCCGCCAGCCGCCCGCCTGCACCAGCGCGCCGGCCGCCGGGGGCCCCACCGCCAGGCCCGTGCCGAAGGACGTGCCGAGTACGCCGAAGGCCACCCGGCGCCGCCGCCCGGACGTCGAGTGGGCCAGCACCGCCGCGCCCGCCGCCAGGACGGCCGCCGCCCCGCAGCCCTGCACCGCGCGGGCCGCGTCCACCACCGCCATCGACGGCGCGAGCGCGACCACCAGGGACAGCGCGCCGACCAGCGCGATCCCCGCCAGCAGCACCCGGCGCCGGCCGAGCCGGTCGGCGAGGGCGCCGGCGGCCAGCGGCAGCGCGGCGAAGGTGATGTTGAAGGCGTTCAGCATCCACTGGGCGGCGTCGGTCGAGGCGTCGAGGCGGGCGGCCATGTCGGGCAGCGCGACGGCGGCGCCGGTCACCGAGAACGGCAGCATCACGCCGGCGCAGCCGACCGCGGCGACGGTGGCCCGGTAGCGGTCCCGGCCGGCGCCCGCCGCCGTCGGGAGGCTGCTCGCAGAGGTGGGAGCGCTTGCGGAGGTGGTCATGCGCCGATCGTCGGCGGGCCGTGCGAGCGGCGGGAAGGGAGTCCCGTTCCCTGGGTCCGACAGGGCCACCCTGCGGGCCCCGCACCCCCGAACGGCGCCCCCCGGCGCCCCCATACTGGAACGCATGGCCGACCCGAACCCGCTCGCCGGCAGCCTCGGCGAGTACCTGCGCACCCGCCGCGCCCTGCTCACCCCCGAGGACGCCGGGCTGCCGCCGACCGGCCGTCGACGGGTGCCGGGACTGCGGCGCGAGGAGGTCGCGGAACTGGTCGGGCTCAGCACCGACTACTACGTACGCCTCGAACAGGGCCGCGCCGACCGGCCCTCCGACGAGGTGCTGGACGCCATCGGACGGGCGCTGCGGCTCGGCCCCGCCGAACGCGCCCACCTGTACGACCTGGCCCGCCCGCCGCGCCGGGCGGCGGGCGGGGCGGCGGGCCGAGTGGCGGGCCGGACGGCGGGGCGTTCGGAGGCGCTGCGCCCGGCGCTGTGGCGGGTGGTCGAGGCGATGGCGGACACCCCCGCCCTGGTCATGAACGACCGCAACGACGTGCTGGCCTGGAACCGGATGGCCGCCGCGCTGATCGCCGACTTCCCCCGTCTGCCGCCGCGCGAGCGGAACATGGCCCGCCGGCTCTTCCTCGACCCGGACGCGCGCGAGGTCCACCTCGACTGGGCGGAGGCCGCCCGCACCACCGTCGGCATCCTGCGGATGGCCGCCGGGCGACGGCCGCACGATCCCGAACTCGTCCGCCTGCTCGGTGAACTCTCCCTCGGCAGCCAGGAGTTCCGCACCCTGTGGGCCGGGCGCCATGTGCACGAGAAGAGCCACGGCCGCAAGCGCTTCCACCATCCGGCCGTCGGGGAGGTCACCCTCGACTACGAGACCTTCCGCGCCCCCGACACCGCGCACCACCTGCTGGTCGTCTACACGGCCGCGCCCGGCAGCCGGGCCGAGGAGGCGCTCGGCCTCCTCGGCGCGCTCACGGCCGAACCGGTCGCCCGGCACTGAACCGAACCGGAGCTGAGCGGGCCGCCCGTCACCCGGCCGGCGCCGGGCCTCCCGTCACCCGGCCTCACCCGTGGCCGCCCGGGTGGTGGACGGTGAGGTCGCCGTAGGCCCGCAGGGCGCCGGCCGGGTCGCCGGGCTGGTCCCGCAGAACGGCGTCCAGGAAGGCGAGGGTGGCCGCGGCGACGACGCGCGGGCTCTCGGTGCGGCCCAGGGAGCCCACGAGCGAGGGCACGGGCGGCAGGTACAGGGGGCCGTCCATGAAGGTGAGATGTGCGGCGCCGGGGACGGTGAGCCGGTAGCTCGTCGCGGTGCTGGACCCGAGTGCCTCGGTGAGGCGGGGCAGGTAGCGCGGGTCGGTTCCCGGGGTGAGGGCCTGGGTGAGTGCGAGCGTCGGCCGGTCGAGGGCGGGCGTGGTGGGGCCGTGGGGGTAGCCGTCCAGGTCGAGGACGGCGGCGAACCGGCGGTCCTGCCGGGCCGCCTGCAGGGCGGCGGCGCCGCCCATGGAGTGGCCGCTCACCGCGACCCGGCCGGTGTCCAGGCGTCCGGTCAGCGGGTCGGCGATCCCGCCCCGGTCCAGGGCGTCCAGCTGGGTGAGGACGAAGCCGAGGTCGGCGGCCCGCACCGCCGTCCAGCCGGCCGCCAGCTCGTCGTCCTTGCCCCGGTCGCCGCTGGAGGCGGTCTCGGTGGTGACCGTCCGGCCGTCGGCGAGGACGACGGCGGCGGAGTCGTACGGGTGGTCGAGGGCGGCGACCACGTATCCGTGGCTGGCGAGTTCCTCCGCCCAGGCGGTGTTCTGGGTGCGCACCCCGCCCGACCCGGGGGAGAACAGCACGACCGGGAACCGTTCGCCACCGCCGGCCACCGGGGCGTCGAAGACCGAACGGCTGCGGGCCCGCGGAACACCGTCGACCAGGAAGCCCGGCAGGCCGACGCCGCGGGCGAGGGCCTCGGAGACGGTGCGCGCCTCGCGCTCGGTGCGTCCCAGGTACTGGGCCCGCCGCGTGCCCGCGGGGCTCTTCCGCGCCGGGTACCAGAGCTGGACCACGACCGTGCGCAGGTCGTTCGGATCGGCGGTGAAGGTCTCGGGGCGGCGCGGGTCGGTCCACTGCACCACGCGGGTGCCGACCGCGAAGGCGCCCGACGGTTCGGGGAACACGGGCACGGGAAAGGCCCAGGCGGCCACCGGGCCGGTGGCGATCAGGCCGGCGCAGGCCACCGATCCCGGCAGCGCCAGCCACCAGCGGGCCCGCCACGCCGGCCGGCCGCCGCGGCGCCGGCCTCGCAGCAGGGGCGCGAGGGCGAACGGCGCCGCGAGGGCGGCGCCGGCCAGGACCGGCAGCAGCTGCCAGCGGATCCCCGTCACGGCCGGCGCGAGCGCGGACGGTACGAGGAGCGCCCCCGCCGCGATCGTCACGCGCGGGCGGGCGGCGGGGGGAAGCCAGCGCGCCACCACCAGCGCGACGGCACCCAGCAGGGCGAGGATCTCCAGGGGGGACATGGGCAGTCCCGCGATGTTCTCGGTCACCCGGCCATGCTCGGCACCGGGCGTGCGCCGCCGCATCGATCACGGGTCGCCGCCGTGGGCGACCGGGGTCGCAAACCGCTGAACGTCCCCGTACGACCGCAGCAGTAGTCGAGCACGCCGGACCGGCGGCCGCACTGCGACCACGGGAGGTATCGGGACTCCTCCTGCGGGCGTATCCCGGCCCGGCGCGATCAGACGGTGGACGCATGTGCCGCGCGGGCCGGCGGCCTACCGTGAACAGGGCCGCGGTACGTGCCGGGCAGCGGTCCGTGCCGGGGCCACCATGACGCCGAATCGACAGGGACGTGCGATGACCGAGGCGGCCGCGGAACCCGGCCAGGCCCACCGGAACCAGGTGCCTGTGCGGGCGCCCGTGCCTGTGCGGGTGCGGGCGTGGTGGGCGGGCACGGCCCTACGACTGACGCAGTACGCCGACCTCGCCCGCGCACGAGCGGCGCGACCGGTGAAAGCCGCCGCACGCTGGGGCTCCCGGCTGCCGCCCGCGGTACGGGACGCGCTGCTGCCGGCGCTCCTGCTCCTCAACGCCGCGACCACGCGCCCGCCGCACGAGCTGCCGGTGGCCGTGGCCCTCACCGCCGCCCTCGCGCTGCCCCTGCTGTGGCGGCGCCGGGCCCCGCGCACGGTGTTCGCCGCGGTGGCGGCCGCGGCCCTCGTCCAGTGGCTGACGGGAGTCCAACTGCCCGCCGACGTCGCCCTGTTGGTGGCCCTCTACACGGTGGCCGCCACCTCGGGCCGGCGCGGTACGTTCGTCGCCGGCGCCCTCGTGGAGGCGGGCGCCCTGCTGGCCTGCCTGCGCTGGGCGACGGAAGGCGCGTTCCTGACCCCGTTCGTCGCGGTCACCGCGATGGTCGTCGCCGCCGCCGTCCTCGGCGTGAACGTGCGCACCACGCGCGCCTACCTCGCGGCCCTGGAGGAACGGGCCGCCCGCCTGGAGCACGAACAGGAACAGCAGGCGCGACTGGCCGTCGCCGAGGAAAGGACGCGCATCACCCGGGAGATGCACGACATCGTCACCCACAACCTGTCCGTCATGGTCGCGCTCACCGACGCCGCCGTCTACGCCCAGCACCGGTCGCCCGACAGGGCCACCACCGCGATGCTCCAGATCTCCGAGACGGGCCGCCAGGCCCTGACCGACATGCGGCGCTCACTGGGCGTCCTGCGCACCGACGAACCCGACGCGCAGCGCCACCCACTGCCCGGCATCGCCCAACTGGAGGCCCTCGCCGACCAGATGTGCGCCGCCGGACTGCCCACCCGCCTCGACGTCCACGGCGGCCACGCCCACATCCCCGCCACCGCCCAACTCACCGTCTACCGACTGGTACAGGAAGCCTTGACCAACACCCTCAAGCACACACCCGCCGGCACCCGCGCCACGGTCCGCATCCACTGCTCGACCGCGGCCGTCACCGTGGACGTCACCGACAGCGGCCCCCGCCCGCCGCAACCCGCCACTGCCACCGCCGCACCGTCCGGCCACGGCATCCCCGGCATGCGCGAGCGCTCGGCCGCCTACGGGGGGAGACTGCGGACCGGACCGCTCCCGGGCGGCGGCTGGGGAGTGCACACCCGCCTGCTGCTCGACAGCGGCGAAGCGGCGCCCGCATGACGATCCGCATCCTGATCGCCGACGACGAAGCGCTGCTCCGGATGGCCTTCAGCACCGTCCTGGAGGCCCAGCCCGACATGGCACCGGTCGGCGAGGCCGCCGACGGCGCCCAGGCCGTACGCCTCGCCCGGGAGCTGCGCCCCGACGTCGTCCTCATGGACGTGCGGATGCCCGGGACCGACGGGATCGAGGCGACCCGGCAGGTCGTCGGGAACTCCCCGCACAGCAGGGTGCTCATCCTCACCACCTTCGACCTGGACGAGTACGCCTTCGCCGGACTCAACGCCGGGGCCTCGGGCTTCCTGCTGAAGAACGCCCGGCCCGAGGAACTGCTCACCGCGATCCGCAACGTCGCCGCGGGCGACGCGGTGATCTCCCCGCGGATCACCCGCCGCCTGCTGGAGAACCTCCGCCCGCACATCCCCGACGGCCGCAACCCCGAGCACGAGGAGCGGCTGGGCCGGCTCAGCGCCCGCGAACGCGAGGTGCTCGTCCAGGTGGGCCGCGGCCTGTCCAACGCGGAGATCGCGGCCACCCTCTACCTCGCGGAGGCGACCGTGAAGTCCCACCTGGGGAGGATCCTGCACAAGCTCGAACTCCGCGACCGGATCCAGGCCGTGGTCCTCGCCTACGAAAGCCGCCTCGTCCACCCGGCCTGACCCACCACCCCGCCGGCCGTGCGCGGGAAGTCGGCCCGGCCGACTCCCCGCGCGGCGTGGACGTCCTCGATGTCGTCGGCGAGCGCGTACCCGCATCGCGGTGAAGTGCGCATAGCCGGTCATCGCCGGAAAGAGCGTTTGCGCGATGGCAGGCCGGCCGTCTGTCTCCAGCCGGGGCTCGGCGAATTGCGTGTCCGGGCTCATACGGCGAGCCGCCGCCTTCACCGTTGCTGTACGAATCGGTAATGGGCCCGCGACAGCAGAAAGTATGCGGGGCCGGACTCTTGTGAGCCAGGGCTCCGGAGTGTGAGACCGCAAGAAAGGAAATAACCTGCCGAGGAGGTGGGTATTGTGGCGCTGCAGGCGAGTTGGGTCCACGGGAACGCCATGGTGGTGGAGAATCCCGAGAACCTCAGCCGCAACGGACACTTCGGGTGGGGCTCCGATGTGGACATCACACCCGGGAAGACCAGCTGGTTCCACATCGCCGTACCGACGCCGGTGATCGTCAACGACGTCCGGACGAACCTGGTCAGGGTCTTCGTCCTGTTCAAGACCGACGTCGGATTCGGCCAGCTCACCCGGGTGCACGTCTGGGACGCCTCCGGAGGGCCTATCCAGCAATTCGAGAACCTCGCAGGCGAAGGTGAACACCGCACCGGGCTGGACGGTCAGAACACGTTCAACCTCGACCAGCCCCATTCCGTGGCCTTCGGTATCGGAATCTCGTTCTTCGTCGTCGCGGCGATCGGGTTCGACACGCCGATCGCCCCCTCGCGTCTGATCCTCGGAACGGCGGGTGGTGATTTCACGACCTGACCGCCAGTCATTCCAGCCACTCAGGGCATCGCGGTCGAACGCCGCCGGATTCGACCACGAGTCCTGGCGTCAGTTGCTCACGGTGTCCTCGGACAGCGACGTCAGTCGGCCGCGAACCGGCGGCCCGGACGGACTCGATGGGTTCGTCATGGAGAAGCGTTGGCGTGTGCCGGGTGCGCAGTCCTGGACGTACTGAAGCTTGAGCGGGTGGCGTCCGGGCCGCCGTGGTGCAAACGCTGCCCACGTCAGCGAAGACGACGCTCCGACAGACGGGCCGCCCGCGGCGGCACCGCCGGCACGACCTCCCGCGTGCACCAGCCGTGTCAGCGCACCGCGGGGATCGCCCCGGAGCGCCAGTCGGCCAGCCGTTTGCGGATGCTCGCCACCATCGGCAGCCCGTCCGTCTCGGCCGGGGTGAACCAGGCCACCTCGTGGGACTCGTCGGACACCCGCAGCTTCCCGCTGACCGGGCGTGCGAGCAGGCAGATGGAGAACTCCTGGCGGACCTCGCCGTCGTCGTAGGCGAAGACGTGGCCGGGGTCGGTGTAGGTGCCGACGATCCCGGTGATCTCGACCTCGATGCCGGTCTCCTCGTACGTCTCGCGGATGCCGCACCCGGCGAGCGACTCGCCGATGTCCATCTTTCCGCCGGGCAGGGCCCACATCCCATTGTCGCTACGCCGCTGGAGCAGGACACGGCCCGCATCGTCGACCACGACCACGGATGCGGCCGGGACCAGCGAGTTGGCGGCCGGGGCGTTCGGGTCGTCCTCGTAATCACGCCTGGGCATGATCCACCACCTCTGCTGCCGGGGCCGTCCATACCTCACGGCCGTTCGCCCACAAATCCTCGATGTGACCGCCGAAGCGATCGAACACCCCGTCGTCCTGGTCCCGCCTGAGGTGCATCATTGGGGCATCGTGGCCGAACGCCGCCGGATTTGACCACGAGTCCTGGAGTCAATTGCTCACAGTGTCCTTGGTCGGCCGCGAGCCGGCGGCCCGGACGGACCCGATGGGTTCGTCATGGAGAAGCGTCGGCGTGTGCCGGGTGCGCAGTCCTCGACGTACTGCACTTGATCGGGTGGTGTCCGGGCGCTGTGGTGCAAACGCTGCCCACGTCAGCGAAGACGACGCTCCATGTACTGACGAGGACCATGACGGCGCGGGCGCCGGCGAGGACACCAGGGGACGTTCTTGCCCTGCGGGGCGCCCCCCTGGGACCGGGCGGCAAGCTCGACTGCCCGTCACGCAAAGCGCTCGGCCGGGCAAGCCCCAGCCGAGCGCCCGGCAGCCTCTTCACCGCACGTCGCGATGCTTCTGGAACCGTCCCGGGCCAGGACGCCAGGGCTTCGAAATCAGACTTCGCCGAACTCGCCGCTGCGGACCGCAGCGACGAACGACGCCCAGGCCTCGGGCGGGAAGACCAGAGCCGGCCCCTGGGGGTCCTTGGAGTCACGGACCCTGCCCGGGTGCGCGTCATCCACCTCGATGCAGCCGCCCCCGCCATTGCTGTAGGTGCTCTTGCGCCACTTGGCGCCCGTTGGGTCATGCATGGTCCAGTTCCTTCCGTGTCTCCCGGATCATGGCCAAACTGTCCGGCTGGCTGAGCGCGTTGACCTGGAGTCGATCGTATCTATCGACCCATCGGGCCACCGTCTCGGCATCCTGCTCCAGATATCCCCGTTGAAGCGTCTCCGTGTACCCGACCAGCGCCCGATTCGGGAGGGTCAGGAGCGTGACGGGGTGGGACAGCGGTCGATCTTCGGCGAGGCGGTACGGGGCAACTTGGATGATCACATTCGGGCGATCACTCAGACTCTCCAGGTGAGAGAGCTGCACAGCCATGATCTCATGACCGCCGATCGGCCGACGTAGGGCTCCCTCGTCCAGAACAGCATGGATCATCGTGCCCCGGTTGAGCATGAGTTGGCGCTGGGCCAGCAAGCTGAGCCTTCCGTCGGCCTGTTCCCGAGTCGCCTCCCCGCGTCGGACGATGCCGGCTTCGTAGGCTGCGCTGTAGTCGGGGTGCTGAAGTATGCCCGACACCATGTCCGTGTCGAACAGCCGGGCTGTGATCGCTTCGCGCTCTCGGCGAAGGTACTCGGAGAACCCTGGCAACAATGCGCCGTTCTTCCAGCTCCACCACAGCCCTGTCAGAGCACCACCAGCATCGAGCGCGACGTCAACCCGTTCTACGAACTTTAAAGACGGAGCTTGCTTGGCTCGCTCCACGTTCGAGATGTAGACGTTGGAGTATCCGACTCGTTTGCCAAGTTCGATCTGCGTCAGCCCCTTGGCCTGGCGCGATCTACTGATCTGAACCGCCAGTGCTTCCAGTGGAGATGACGTTGGATCAAGTGTGCGGCGAACCAAGATCACCCTCTTTAAAATCTATCGGACTAGAGATTTGAAACTCTTCCGATCCTAGAGGAGGCTGAGTCATCCTGGTAGTCATTCGGTCACTGACCGGAGTTGCCTGCCGGGGCGGCAACGCGCACACCCCTCACAGAGACACCCATGCCCGAAGGTCGGGGCTCCTCAGATGCCCTCCAACTTGACGAAGCTGTGAAGGACTTCATTGGCCTTGAAGGCGAGGAGCCGCCCGGAAACGGTGCCTGGCCGCTGGATGACGCCGCACCAGGCAAGGCCCAGCGCATGGCGCACTCCATTCGCACGCACCCCTTGAGGTACTCCCCATGCTCAAAAACCACCGGCCCCGCATGTTCGTCGCGCGCCTCGACTCGCGGACCGAATCCACGCCGTTGGCCAGGTACCTGCTCAGGGCCTATCTCGCGGGCCTGCCCTCCGGCGACCGCTACCGCGACACCGCCGAGCTGCTGCTCGGCGAGCTGTTCGCCAATGCCGTCCAGCACTCCGACGCCCCCGACGACCGCCACATCGAAGTCCGCTTCGCCCTCGTCAACTCCCGCCTGCGGCTGGAGGTGCACGATGCCGGCAGCGGATCCCCGTCTCTTTGCTCCGCCGCGCCGGACGACGAGCACGGGCGCGGCCTGTTCCTCGTCAACGAGCTGGCCGATCGCTGGGGCAGCGCCAACCGCCCCGGCGGCATCGGCAAGTACGTCTGGGCCCACGTCGCCCCCGCCCCCGGCCCCGCCCTCGTCACCGCCTGAAAGCCCAGAACCCCCATGCACCTCACCACCCTCGCCGGCCACGCCCTCTCCCGCGGCCGCACCCCCGCCGACACCTACGCCCTGCTCGCCCGCCGCACCCACAAACCGGTCCCCTCCGCGCGGGCTGTCTGCCTCGCCCTCACCATCCCCCTCGCCGAGACCGTCCGCCGCCTCAACGAGTGCCACGACGCCCTCCTCGCCAACCCCCGCGCGGGTTCCGAGACCGACACCGGCGAACTCCTCGAAGCCCTCGGCGTCTTCGACGTCCCCAAGTCCCTCACGGACACCGAACTCGCCGTCGTCGACCTCTTCCTGCTCGCCATCGACGCCATGGGCGGCATCCGACCCGGCCACCAGCACGGCCTCCACCGCTGGTTCACCACCGGCAACCTCACCGCGGCCTACCTCTCCCTCGCCGCCGCCCGGCCCATGCCCCGCACCGGCGACCCCACCCTGTACTGGACCACCCTCGTCACCGCCGGCGAACTCCTCACCACCGCTCCCAACGCCGACACCCGCCTCAAGTACGCCCTCACCCACTGCCGCACCCAAGCGGCCCGTATCTGAATTCCGCGCCGTGCACAGGAAGTCGGACCCGCCGACTTCCTGTGCAGCGTGGCAGGAGCCGGGCGCGTTCAGCGTCGTGCATCCGCGAGCAGGGCCCGAGATCGGCTCTGTCGGTGATCTTGCGAGCTCAGGTGCCAAGGGTTCGCCAGGACTTCGGCCGGGGGATGTCGTTCTCGTCCGGGTAGGTCTGGAAGGCGGTCTCGATAACGGGGTTTCGTCCCGGTGACATGTGCGGCGAACCCCTTCCAGCTGATGATGTGCCCGCGGCGGACGTGACGAGCCGTCGTGTCGTGCAGGGAGACGATCGCCGAGGCGGAGGGTGGCAGGCTGCCGTCGTCGGCGGCGAGGATCCTGGTCCTGGGCCGGGTGGGGTTCTTGCCCGGACGGACCGGGCGTCCGTCGCGCGGGTACCAGCCCGCGAAGCCCCGTTGCACCACAGCCCGTCCAGCCGGTCTCCGGCCCGCATTGCGGTCGTGCCGACGGGGTTGCTCGACCGCGCGATCCGAGCGCTCGGAGAAGGGACTTGCTCACCGGAGCCGGGGTGCAGCGACAACTGACACCTCAACAACTGCACGGTCTTCGATCGGCCCCGAGCATGCCCGCTGATCACGTCGGCACCGGCGCGTCCGGTCCCGGCGCCCTCGGTCAGGTCCTCGGGTCAGGCACCCGACCGAGGGTCCGGGCGGAGCCGACGGATCAGCGGAGCCGCCGGGGGCGCCGGGGGCGCCGGATCAGGAGACGCGCTTCAGCTGCCAGGCGTTGTTGTTGAGGCTCGGGTTCGACCAGGCGACGCAGCTGCTGGTGTAGTAGGAGCTGGTCTGGACCCAGCCCGCGGGCGGGTAGGTGGTGGAGCAGGCCTGGACCACGGTGCCGACGGGCAGTCCGGTGAGCTGCTTGATCTGCTTGATGTTCGGGCTGAAGCTCCCCGTGCCGCAACTGCTGCTGTAGCCCCAGTTCACGTCGACGAAGCCGGCCGGGGTGACCACGCTTGCGCACGAGGTCGTGACGTCACCCGGGGCGGCCTGGGCGGGCGCGGCTGCCAGGGCGAGCATCGCGGCGGTACCGGCGACGGCCATACAGGTGGTACGGAGGCGAATCATGGGTGAGGCTCCTTCTGGTCGGGGTGGCCGGTCAGGCCGTGGAGCCATTCCTATGGTTTGATCACCGGTTTCGGATAGCGACTTTCAGGCCTAAAGATCCAGCGCGCAGAGCGGCGGCCAGGAGGCGCGGGAAGGCTGGAGAACGGGACACGCGGCGAAGGCGGGGGCGGGCCCGGACCGGTCCGGGCC